>JAHDPS010000212.1 GCA_018434225.1 Bacillota bacterium | reverse complement strand
GAAATAGCGTCTCTGTAGAGGGAAACTGTCCCGTGCGTTGAATGTAGTGGCGAGAATAGGCGCGCTTTCCGGAGGTGGGGAGTTTTGCCGGCACGCGATTTTGTAGTGGGGCTGGATGTCGGCACGGGCAAGGTCGCGGCCGTGGTGGCGCAGATGGACCAGGAAGCCCCCAACATTATCGGCGTCGGCGTCGCCGCCAACAAGGGAATGCGAAAGGGCGTAGTCGTTGACATAGAGGGCACCGCAAGAGCCGTCCAGGATGCGGTCGGTCGCGCCGAGCGAATGGCCGGAGTCACCACGAGGTCCGTGTACCTCTCCATCGCGGGGGCCCACATCGCGTCGTTCAACAACAGGGGAGTAGTGGCGGTAACGGCCGAGGACAAAGAGATCACCGAGGCCGACGTCCAGCGCGTCATAGAGGCCGCTCGTGTATTCAACCTGCCGTCGGACCGCGAAATCATCCATGTCCTGCCCCGTGAGTTCATCGTCGACGGCTACGACGGTGTCCGCGATCCCGTCGGCATGATGGGGGTCAGGCTCGAGGTGGAGGCCCAGATCGTCACAGGGGCGGTCACCTCGGTCCAGAACCTCTTGAAGAGCATCTACAAGGCGGGCCTGGAGGTCGACGACGTGATCCTCGCCCCGCTCGCCTCCGGGGAGTCGGCCCTGCAGAGCGCCGAGAAGGATCTCGGGGTGGCGATAGTGGACATAGGGGCCGGGACTACGGACGTCGCCATCTTCGAGCAGGGCAGCCTGTGGTATGCGGGGGTCGTGCCCCTCGGGGGCGACCACATCACCAGCGACGTTGCGGTCGGCTTGAGGACCCCGGTGAACCAGGCCGAGAAGATCAAGATAGAATGCGGGACGGCGCTGGCCGAGGACGCGAGCGACGATTCCATGGTCTCGATCCCCAACATGGGGGGGACCGGCAAGCGCGAGATCTCGGAGAGGATGCTTGCGTCCATTATAGAGGCGCGCGCGAGGGAGATATTCGGGCTCGTGGCGAACGAGATCAAGAAGTCGGGATACCCGAGCGTCGTCCCGGGCGGGGCAGTGCTCACGGGTGGGACCGCCTCCATGAAGGGGGTCCTGGAATTGTGCGCCCGGTCGCTGGACATGCCCGTAAGGCTCGGGACCCCGAGAGGGGTGGAGGGGCTCAAGGACATCGTGTCCGGCCCGGCGTTCGCCACGGCCGTGGGGATGGTGCTTTTCGCGTCCAGGGATAGATCTCGCGCCCAGGTGATGAAGAGGGAAACGAGGACCGGCGGATCGGTCTTCGGTCGGATTCGCAATGCTTTCAGGGAACTGTTCTAAGGCGGGAGGGAAACGGGGTGCTGGATTTGGACCTCGAAGTAGAGCGCTTCGCCAAGCTGAGAGTGGTTGGGGTTGGGGGCGGAGGCAACAACGCGGTAAACAGGATGATCGCCGCCGGGCTCAAGGGGGTTGACTTCATATCCGTCAACACCGACGCCCAGGCGCTCGCGCTATCCAACGCAATGCACAAGATACAAATTGGGGCCGACCTGACTAAGGGCCTGGGCGCGGGGGCGAACCCGGATATCGGCCGGCAAGCGGCCGAGGAGAACCGGGAGGAGATCGCGAAGGCTCTCGATGGGTCCGACATGGTCTTCATCACCGCGGGCATGGGCGGGGGCACAGGCACCGGCGGGACTCCAATCGTCGCCGAGGTCGCCAAGGAGGCCGGAGCGCTGACTGTCGGGGTCGTGACCAAGCCGTTCACGTTCGAGGGTAAGCGCCGCATGACAGTCGCCGAGCAGGGGATAGACAACCTGAGGCAGACCGTGGACACCCTCATCACAATCCCCAACGATAGATTGCTTCAGGTGGTGGAGAGGAAGACCTCCATACTCGAGGCGTTCAGGATCGCCGACGATATACTCAGGCAGGGAGTTCAGGGCATCTCCGATCTCATCGCCGTCCCCGGGCTGATCAACCTCGACTTCGCCGACGTCCGCACTATCATGATGGACACGGGTTCCGCGCTGATGGGCATCGGTACCGCGAGCGGCGAGAGTCGCGCGGTGGAGGCCGCGCGCGCGGCGGTTTCCAGCCCGCTCCTCGAGACGTCTATAGATGGCGCGAGAGGAGTGTTACTGAATATCACGGGGGGACCGGACCTCACCCTGTTCGAGGTGAACGAGGCGGCCGAGATAATATCGACCGTGGCCGATCCGAACGCCAACATCATCTTCGGGGCGGTAATCGAGGAAAACATGAAAGAGAACGTCAGGGTGACGGTCATCGCCACCGGTTTCGAGCGACCGTCCGGATCCCGGGCGGAACGGGAATTCGACATCAGGTCTTTCCCGGAGGACGACCTGGAGATACCGGCTTTCCTGCGGAGAAAGGCCGTGGACCAGTAAAGTCACGGGTCTATGCTCGCGTTGCTCTTACATCGCCCGCGACGATGCGTCGCGGGCGTGATCATTTCGCCACGAAGGCCCGACATATCCGTGGGTACTCCTTACCTATAATTGAGAGGGATGGCACAGCGAGCCTGAACTGGACCATCCGGGGGGCCGGGCGTGAGCGGGTGCATCTACGGCGACATCCTCTTTCTGATTAACTTCGCGATGAACTCCCTTATACTGTGGGGTACCTCCCGCCTCGCCGGGGCCGGCGCGGCCCGGTCGAGGATTGCCCTCGCCGCCGCGCTGGGTTCTGCGTACTCCCTTGTTGCCGCGTGGCTGGGATCTCCCGCCATCGAGTCGGTTCCGGCGAAGGCCCTGGTTGCCGCCATGATGGTGGGAGTCGCTTTTCGCCCGAGGGGGGCGGGGCAACTCCTCAGGCTGACGGGGTATTTCCTGAG
>JAHDPS010000299.1 GCA_018434225.1 Bacillota bacterium | reverse complement strand
TGAACTTCATTCGGCACCACCTCCAATCTGCTCTAAAATTTCTCTAATTTGCGCTCCATCGTCCAAAACGTAGACCGTAAAACCCAACCGCCGAAGCATCCCATGTCGCGCTTCCTGCAAAGGTCGAGGTTTCTCCCCATACCGCTTCACTTCAACAAAGGCGATTTTGCCCCGCGGCAGGAGAATAAGGCGGTCGGGCATCCCATCAAAACCGGGACTTGTAAATTTAAGTGCGGTACCACCCATTGCTTTGACTGCTTGGACGAGTTTCTGTTCTATGATTTTCTCTCTCACGATAACCTCCAATTTCTCATTTGCCGATTGCCCGATTTTTCCTATAATTACTACGCGTGCGTTTCCCGTGTGCCTATTACCCTTATCCTTACCTATATAAATTAGTAGAATAAAATGGGCAATAAGGGAAAGAGCAACCGTAGAACACTGATTTAATAGGGGCTTGCGACATTGCCGAGCTTGGTTGCCGAAGCCCCAAAACGAGCAGACAGGCAATAAAAATGCTTCATTCCGTTCTGACGAACACCCTCTGAATGCCATAGATGGGCAAGGATTTTTTGCCGGTCTTATTTCCGTCGAATAGAGACCAGCCGCCGATACGGTTCAAGATACCTTGGATTTCGTAGGAATCAGCTTTCTTTATGGACTCGCGGGACTTACCAAAGCACTCACACCATATCTCCATCACACAGACTTGATTCCTGCGGACGCTTCCGCTCGCTCTTGTGGGGTCGTCAGGTGAACGGATGTATTCGATCCTGCGATAAAGGTCCATTGCATCCCAGCTTTCAGGTAGCAGGGTTTCAAGGTAATCTACAACCATGCCCTCGCGCTCGTCGTTTTCCATAGCGTTGCGCTGTTCGGCAAACGCCGCCATAGCAACATCACCTTTTAAGAACAATTCTTCGCCGCCTTGGTATTTTACAAGGGCTTCTGCCCAAATCTGATCTATGTCCGCAAGCTCCCAAGCGCGGTATTTACTCTCGCCGGATACCCAAACAGGCCAGAAGCGTCGGTTGCCCGTGATGTCCCGCAAAAATCCACCGTCTGAGTTGGTCGTACCCACGATAATACATTGGCGCGGGTGGCTCTCAACCGCTCGGCCATACGAAGGACGATACTTATCATCTGTGCGGGTGATAAAAGATTTTACTGTCTCGACATCCATTTTCTTAATGCCCGCAAGCTCCCCGAGCTCGAGTATCCAGTAGCCCTGAAGCTTCTCCGGGGCGGTTTTATCTTTCATATCAGATATTGAAAGGCTGTCGGAATACCATTGCTGGCCCAGTTTGGAGAAGAGTGTGGATTTGCCGATACCCTGCTTGCCATTGAGGACAAGGATGGAGTCATGCTTTGTGCCTGGGCTAATAATCCGAGCCACCGCTGCTACGAGGGTCTTACGGGTGACGGCTCTGGTATAAGGCGAATCTTCCGCGCCGAGGTAATCAATAAGCAGTGTGTCGATTCGAGGGATTCTATCCCATTCGGGTAAGCCTTCGAGGTATTCCCGAATCGGATGATAAGCACGGTCGTCGGCAACCTTAGCCAGCGCAAGTTCATAGTTTCGAGCCGAAAACGTACCATAGCGTTTATCGACGAAAGCCACAAGCTGGGCTGTATCGACATCCCGCCAAGGCTTATGTGGACGTTCCCAGGGCAGTTCGTCCCCGTATATCTGGTTGGCGAGGCGATTATGTCGGATACCCGTTAAGGTTTCATCGTTGTTCAGGATAAGGAGCAGGTTGCCGAGGGTGTTGGAGAGGATGCCACTTTTCTCACGCTGAAGCTGAGATTTCCAATCAGCATCTTCATCAAAGTCGCTTTCAGCCTTGGCAATGCGCTCCTCGGCGAGCAGTAGTTTTACATTTTCATCCTGTACTGCCAGTGCGCTCATCGCCTTAAAGCCTGCCTTTTCGTCAAGGTCGGTGAACTTATGGATGCGGACGAGGTCAAAGGCGTTTAACAGCCTGCCACAGGCGGGGTCGGTGGCGTGATGGGAATACGACCATTTGCTTTCATACAGCACCACACCCGCCGAACTATCGGCAGGGATATAGTCATAACGGCCGCTCATTGCCGACGCCTCGTATACATCAGATAGAAATGTTGCAATCACAGCTTCAATCGAATAAGCACGACAGAAAGCGCCGACTACGCCTTCTTTTTCGAGCGGATCTTGCTGCTGGCGGATGTTGCGCTGTATTACTTCGGACTGGCGGCTTGATGTAGGCCAGAGTGAGCAGTCGTGCCAATCGGAGAGCTTGGAGAGGTATGCGTCTGGATCGAGGACATCGCCATCGATTTCTTTAAAAATGTATTTACCGTCGGAAGGTGTGGACGGCCAGTACATCAGGCGTTCCGGTTCATAGGTGCTGTCATCAAAGAAGTCCATGCCGATGACTTCCGCTACCAGTCGGGAAACAGCAGCGTATTCGTCCGGCGAAATCTCGCGGGCAAGCGGAATAACCATGCGAAGCCGGGGTTCTTCGGGTGTATGGCTGTGGGTAGAATAGATCACGCACTTGTGAGGAAACAACATCTCAACGGTGTCAATAAAATTACTACCGGCGTGATCGGCATCAAGAGTTATCCCGGAGCGACTTTCTACCGTATCGTTTTTACGTCTGCCGCCCTTTAGATGCCCGAGAACATAGCCACCTACATCTTTTGCGGCATCGCGACGGTCTTTGGTGAATCTCTTGTATTCTGCGACAGTTTCAGTTGTGCGGCGAGTGACTTTGAACCGCTCGCACAATCCTTCAAATGTGGTCTTTTTATTGATCCACCGTTTTGAAAGACGGCTGTCGCCATATGCGATTTTAAGTTCCATATTCCAGCACCTCACATTTGTGGTTGTAGTACTTAATAGGTATACCGCGCTTTTTTGCCTTAGCGATCTCGCGGGACATACCCTCTGAAGGTTTGCCGAAAACCCATAGCTCATCGCATTTACCAAGCAGAACCAGGGCAAAGAACATCCCTAATTCGCGCTGCTCTCTGTCATCATCATCCATGAACTGCGGGTAGTGGAGGTGGGGCGCAATCGGGATGCACCCCTTGGAAACAGCAAAGCGGCAGTATCCTCTTGCCCGTTCGATGTTTCTTTCCATGTCTCCTGAAAAAGGTGAAGCGAGGTAAACAAGCGGACGATAAGTTTTCACCGGGGCTTCTGACTTGGCAACCGCAGTCAATGCTTCATAGGCGGTCGGATCGCGATAACCCTCGCTATTGTACTTGTCCATCTGGCACCTCCACTTGGTAATGCTGCTCTACGAGCGAACGCAGCCAGTCGATTTCTTCATCAAGGCGGGCGTTTACCGATTCGTACATAGCATTCTCAGCTTCAAGCGCAGCAAGCTGTTTTGACCGTTCTGCACTTTTGTCCGCGCTGATAAACAGGAGTGAAAAGAAGCATGTCAGCCCGATCCACATCAATACCCATGGGAGCGATGACCAGACCGCTTTGCCAACCTTCTTCAGAGCCGTCTTGATGGTTTGCCTTTTCTCATTATTCATTGTCGTTTACCCCTTTCCCAAGGAAGAGATTGATAAAATACTGCTGTCCCTTGCCTGTGACCTTGGTTGTTTTACTGATGGTGACATGACCGTCTGAATGAGTGATTGCGGTTTCCTTGACCCGAAAAAGCCCCAGCTCCATCGCCCTTTGGGTTGGCGCGTTATAATCTGTTCCTTTGCGCTTGATGAGGTAGCCGTCCCGACGAAGTTTTTCAAACAGACGGTTCTGGCCAATTTCGATACCGTTGCCTTTGAGGATTTTCGCCAGTTCACCAATAAGGATGGTGCCCTCCGAGACAGACACCGCATCGGCGAAGATAACCTTTGGTTTATTCTCAGTGGCTTCCAGTTGCAGCCGTTCCTTGGCAGCGCGCTCCTCCTTAAGGGCAGTCAGCACTTTAATCCAAGAGTCGGGATCGTTCATCAACTCTTCTAATTTCGCGGGAGTGACATACGCGCCGTGCTTGCGGATGGTGGGAAGTACCTCATGGGTGACCCAGCGTTTGAACTTTTTGGCTTCGGGCTTACGGGATAACAGAATAATGCTGTAAAGCCCGCTTTCTGTAACTGCGATCATTTCCTGTCGGCCACCAAGGGTGTCCACTAATACCGGCTCCCTTTCATCGTCGTCTAATCGTGCTGCTGCGTCGCGATATTTCTCAATCCCGAGAATGCCGCACACATCCTTAAGCACCCAGAAAATTTCGCTACCCTTTTGAACAGTCCTGACTTCGTTCCCCTTATAGGAGAACACTTGTAATCCATACATATTGAACCTCCTGAAAAGTTATTTTCGAGAGGCAATAACCCCTCTACTGCCTACAGACAGGAGGGGTTGTTTTGCGTACTGGCATTTAATCTTTTTTATAAAATGAGCAATCGAACCCATCGGCAATGAGTAAAAGTCCCTCAGCCCAAGGCGGTGTACGGCTCATTTGCTGACATAAAATTTCGGCAGACATCTCTGGACCGGCTTCAATGACGACTTCGTCGTGGATGTGCATCACGATGGAGCAATGACGGAGCGTCTGCATGGCGTAGGATAAAATATCCCGGCTGATCGCCTGCACAATATTTTCTACAAACTTGGGACCGTAGCTTTCAATACGCTCCCATTTCTTTGTGCCACCGACGCCCTCGTAGGTCACACAGTCTGAGCCGAATTGGTTTGTTCCGATACGTGGCTTGACATAGGAAAGCCTCCTGCCGGAGGGAAGCGCGATAAACAGCATCCCGCTTTGATAGCCGAAGCGAATGCCGTGAGTTTCGGTTACAGTTCTGTCCCTGACTGCTGTCATAGCAGCACGGTCGACATCCCACCAAAAACTCACGATATTTGGGTTCGCCGACCGCCATGCTGAAACGAGCGGACGGAGTTCTTCTTCCGATAAACCCATCTCCAAGGCACCCATCGCTTTGAGTGCACCGACCGAGCCACCGTAGCCGAGGGCAAGTTCGGCAATCTTTCCTTTTTGCCTGAGCGGGCTACCTTTGGTGACTTCCTCGATCGGAACATGGAACATCTGGCTTGCTGAAGCTTCGTAAATCTTGCCGTGGGTGGCAAACACATCGTTTCGCCACCGCTCTCCGGCAAGCCAAGCGATGACGCGGGCTTCAATCGCCGAAAAGTCAGCGACAATTAGCTTGTAGCCATCCTTCGGCACGAAGGCTGTGCGGATCAACTGGGAGAGAACATCAGGAATGTTGTCATAGAGCAGTTCCAAAGCGGCGAAGTCGGCATCATGAACAAGCCATCGTGCCTCTTCAAGATCGACCAGATGGTTTTGTGGCAGGTTTTGCATTTGAATGAGCCGCCCAGCCCATCTGCCAGTTCTGTTAGCGCCGTAAAACTGAAACATTCCACGGGCGCGACCGTCAGCACAGACGGCGTTTTCCATCGTCTGATATTTCTTGATTGAGGATTTTGCTAATTGCTGTCGGAGAGACAGGACTTTTCCAAGTGGCTCAGGTGCATCCTTAAGCAGCTCCGTTACCACTTTTTTCCCGAGAGAATCAGTTTCCATACCGTTATCAGCGAGCCACTGTTTCATTTGTTGAACTGAATTTGGATTGTCCAGATCGGTAAGTTCCTTCATCAAGCGGGTCAACTTGATACGGGAGTGGGCATCTGCTTTAATGGCATTGCGGACGAGCGCCATGTCCAAAGCTACGCCACGATCGTTAATCTCTTGGTCATGGGCGTATTCTGCCCATACAGTATCAGGCACGGGAAACTTGGCAAGCCGCTCTTGGATAGAGAGTTCCGTCTCAACGTCACGGCGATTGTATGCTTTGAATGATTGCCATTTGTCGGGGGCGTGTTCGGGTCGGTTACGCATCCGCTGACCGTTTGCGGCGGTGGGTTTACATGGTGAGCAGAAGTACCTGATGAGATCCTTGCCTTCGGTCAGTTTCTGCTTCTCAAGTCCCAAGACCGCTCCCGCGCCTTCGAGGGAGAGGGGCAACCCCATGTATGCTGACCAGATCATCGCACACCGCCACGATATGGGGTTCAGGTATTTCGCCTTGCCGAGGATTTCAGCAGAGTGGTGGTTGTCGGCGAAGGGGTCAAGACTGATGTCCATATCCGAAATGTATCGAGAGAGACAGACCCTCTCAAAATTGGCGTTGAACGCCCATTTTTGAACATCGTCGTCTGTTAGCGCATTGAGGATTTCTGGCGGTAGATGTTCGCCCGCCGCAAGGTCGATGACCTGAACTTCGCCGCCATCTATGGAATAACCAAACAGGAGAATCTCGAAGTCGGGCGACTCGGCATACTTATACACGCCGCATTTGGAGAGATCGTAGCCGCTATAGGTTTCAATATCTATGGATAATGTTTTCATAAGACCTCCATAGTCGAAGAGGGCGGCAAGTTGCCCTGCCGCCCTCCGTAGTTGGTGTAATGTGTTTATCCGAGGAAATCCTCGTCGTCGTAGGTGGCAAAATCATCCTCCGCACGGGATTTACCGCCGAGTGGTTCGCCGTCGCGGATTTTCTGCAGGTTGTTTAGGCCACAGGCAATACCTTTATTACCGTTACTGTTGAAAGCGTAGAAATTGATGCTCGCTCTGCCATATACACCGCTGTAAACTTCTGAGCGGTTTATAATTTCCTGACGGTCTGCATCCACCACGCCCGGTGCGGTCGCGCTGTTAGCGTTGATAAAATAGGCATTGCTATAGGCGGGGTCATCGGGTCTTTCGGTGTCGCCATCACGGAGCGGGGTCTTGAGGGCGGCAAGGGGCGGTACGGTTTTACCGTTACCTTTTAGTTTCGCCTCACCTTCGCGGTAAGCCGCTTCAATCGCTGCCTTGATTTTGGCGATGGTCTTGGTATCTGACTTGGGGATAATGAGTGATACCGAGAACTTTGGCGTGCCGCCGTTGATGGATTTCGCTTCCCACACATTAGCGTAAGACCAGCGGGTATCGGGTCCTGTGATGACCTTCATAGGGTTTTGAGCCTGTGTGTTTACATTGTTTGTCGTGTTAGCCATTGGAATTTTCCTCCTCATAATCATTAAAATCGTGTTTTGCTGTATGGATTGCCGGACGTTTGTCGCCCTCCGGTACGAGCGTTGGTTTGCCTTGTGGTTTCTCGACCAGATCGCCGAGCAGTTCGGAGAACCTTACTTTGCCGAGAGCCTTTTCCATTGCGGTGATGCCCATCACCTTGTGTTCATATGGGTCGAAGCCTGCCGCGCTGACGGTCTCTGCGACCGCCTGATCGTTTGTGTATCTGCGGTTAGAACGTCCTTCAACCAGTTTCCAACCTGACCAGTGCTTGCCGCTGAGTGCACTCTGAAGAGCGTAGTCCTTGATGTCAGAAGCCCACGAAACAAGATCGTCTATCTTGCCAAGAATGGATTCGATTTCATCATCTTCCAGAAGGGGCGGCAGCTTGAATTCGTATTTTGCGAGTTCAAGATTTTGCTCTGCCCGTTTTCGGCAGTCATGCTTTGCCTTGCAGAATTGGCACCAATCGCCACACCGGAATTCGCCCTCACCGTCGTAGGCAAGTTCTGCGATCGGTTTTAAGGTTTCTGCTGCCCACTGATAAAGTGATTCTTTGAAAACCGTGTGGGTACTGATGTTATCCCGCCTTGGCTGGTAAATGGTCATGCTGACTGTGTCGATGTCATAGATTCCGTCAAACAACTCCAGAGCACCCAAGGCGTATAGTTTCATTTGCGGGTTGTCGTCAGATTCGATCAGTACACCTTGTCCGTGCTTGTAATCCACGATGTGGAGCGTGCCGTCAGCGATGATCACGCAGTCGCCAGTGCCGAAGCCGCCCTCGACATAGTTGGAAAAGTCGAGACGTTGTTCAATCAGCACCACAGGGTCAGCGCAATT
>JAHDPS010000156.1 GCA_018434225.1 Bacillota bacterium | reverse complement strand
CGTAGGGTTGCCGCCGTAATAGGCACGCACACCCACGTGCAAACCGCTGACGAGATGGTACTGCCGGGTGGAACCGCATACATTACTGACGTGGGGATGACAGGCCCGTACCATTCGGTGATAGGCATACGCACTGAAATTGTTCTAGACCGCTTCCTGACGCAGATTCCAGCCAAGTTCGAGGTGGCGAAAGGGCCGAGGCAGTTTTGCGCCGTGTTGATCGATGTCGACCATGAGACGGGGAAAGGGCGCGAAATCAGGAGAATATTCATAAGGGAATAAACTGGCGTACTCAGGCGGGACTTGCAGGATGCAGAATATGGTAGTAATATAAAAGTCAGGCATTTGATGTGCCCTAATTGCTTTGTTCTTTTAGCGTAAGACCAGCAGTATTCGCAACAAGAGGGGGAAGAGCATCGGTGGTTGAAGTGCTCAAAGTGTCTTCCAAATCGAGCCCAAATGCCGTTGCCGGGGCGTTGGCGGGCGTCATCAGGGAGCGAGGTTCGGCCGAGATGCAGGCGATTGGCGCGGGGGCCATCAACCAGGCGATCAAAGCGGTTGCCATAGCCAGGGGCTTCGTAGCTCCAAGCGGGATCGATCTCGTCTGCGTGCCTGCGTTCACCGACATTCAGATCGACGGGGAGGAGCGCACGGCCATAAAACTGATCGTAGGGCCGAGATAGGGCCGGTTCGCACCGCCCGTTCTCTCTGTGTTTGCGGAGAGGAACGGGCTTTGCATTTCGGGGGTGTTGCAGTTGGGCTGGAACGGCTTCGAGGTGATAGACGCGCACACGCACATACTGCCGCCGGAGATCATCCAAAGGGCGGGGCTGTATGAAGAAAGAGACGAGCACTTTCGCAATCTCGCGAAGAGCCCTAGGAACAGGTACGCTACGGCCGAGGATCTCATACAGGAGATGGATAGAACCGGCGTTTCGCTAGCTGTGACGTTCGGATTCGCCTTCAAAGACCCGGGCGCCTGCCGCGAAGTGAATGACTATGTGGCGGCTTCCATCGCCAGATATCCCGACAGACTGGTCGGCTTCATGTGCGTAAATCCCAGCGATCCCGATCTCGAGGGGGAAGTGGCCAGGTGTGTAGCCGCCGGGTTGAGGGGAATTGGGGAGCTCTTCCCCGACGGCCAGGGATTCCGTCTGGATGGCGGGACAGGAGATCTCGCCGCGCTGTGTGTGGAGGCGGGCTTGCCTCTGCTGGTCCACGTGAACGAGAAGGTGGGGCACAGTTACCCAGGCAAAGGGCGACAGGGGGCGGAGGAGGCATACGCCCTTGCCGCGCGAAATCCCGGGCTGCGGGTATGCTACGCTCATTGGGGCGGCGGCCTCGTCTTTTACGAGCTCATGCCCGAGGTCAGAAGGGCTATGGAGGCTGTCTATTACGATACAGCCGCCAGCCCCTTCCTGTATGACCCCAGGATTTACGAGGCGATCTCCGTCTCGGGCGTTCAGGGCAAGGTGATGTTCGGGAGCGATTATCCGCTGTTGTCGCCGGAGAGGTATTTCAGGCAGTTTGAGGCGCTTTCCCTCCCGGAGAGGGACATGCAGCTAATACTATCCGAAAACGCAAGGGGGTTTCTCGGATTGAAATGAGCAGGGCTCTGCGAGCGGACCTGCACGTGCACACCACCGCCTCCGATGGGACACTCGCGCCGCGCAGGGTGGTGGAACTTGCCGGGCAGATGGGGCTGGCTGCCGTAGCCATAACAGATCACGATACCTGCGCCGGTGTCTCCGAGGCGTCGCAGGCTGGGAACGCCACGAACGTGGAAGTGATCCCCGGGGTCGAAATCAACTCTGATGCCGGGGGGAGAGAGGTGCACGTGCTGGGGTATCTTGTGTGGCCTTTGCCGGACAGGTTGGCCGGGCTCCTGGAGCGAATGAGGGAGGCGCGGGAGGCGCGACTGGACGAGATGGTGCGCCGCCTGAAGAAATGCGGAATAGCGATATCCGCGTCGAGAGTCAGGGAGATAGCCGGGAGCGGGGTGATCGGCAGGCCGCACGTCGCGAGGGCGATGGTCGAGGCGGGAAAGGTCCGCTCTGTCGGCGAGGCGTTCCAATTGTACCTGGATATGGGGCGTCCGTGCTACGTGGAGAGGTACAAGATCAGTCCGGTCGAGACCGTCGCTGAGATAGCCCTGGCGGGCGGGGTGCCCGTTTTCGCCCATCCGGGATCCGCCGGGCGGGACGACCTGATATCGGACATGATCCAAGCAGGATTGCGGGGGATCGAGGTGTACCATCCGGACCATGACGCCCTCACAGCCGAGAAATACCTCGCGCTGTGTGAGCGTGAAGGGCTCATAGCCACGGGTGGCTCGGATTCACACGGCGAGGACGAGCGGGGGCCGACGCTCGGGAGGGTGACAGTGCCGTATGAGGTAGTAGAGAGCCTGAAAGGCGTTAAGGCATGTACTGGAATACCCGACCAGCAACCACGATATAATACACCCCGGAGCGACTCAATGGGGGGAAGTCCCGGTGAAGTACGGAAAACCGGGCGCGAAGCCGGCGGGCGAGGAACTTGCTGAACAGGTGAAGAGCCTCGAAGACAGGGTCCGCTCGCTACGATTGGGGCGCCGGATCCTGATGAACATGGTGTATGCGGAGGTCACCGACAGGCAGGCTTCCATGTCGCGGTTGAGATCCGAAAACCGCCGCTTGCAGCGGGCCAACGCTCGCTATGCCCAATCTATCCTCGAGAGCCACAATCGCATTATGGAACTCGAGAAGAATCTGGTCCGTCTAAGCGCTCAGTCGACGGCCCCGGCGCCGGTCGTGTCCTCGACGGGCCAATCCTCGTCATCGTAGATCTCGTCGTTCAGCGCGCCGGCCAACCAGTGATCTCCCCACAGGGAGACCCCTCTGTCCCTTCGCCGGCCGTCATTTCGTCCTGGAGCGCGAGCCCCGACGCGGGGATCGCGTGGCCGCCGTCCGGCGGCGTTCGATGTTGGCATGTTCATCACTCCCGCTACACGCTCGATACGTCTCACACGCCCGGCGCGGCGAAGGCCCTGGCGACAGCCTGCGCGAAGAATGCCATCGCCCTTTCCGCGAGTTCCCTTGGCACCTTGTCTGTGCCCACTTCCAGGAGTAGCGCGCCCGGGTCGAGATCCTGGTTGTAATCTCCCTGGGCCAGGAATATCCCCTTTATCAGCCCTGGGTAGGCGCCATCGGCGGCGGCCTTCAGCCTCCTGGCTACGCCCAGATTCGCGCTAAGCATTGGGTTCTGCCTACCCACTACCAGCATTATCTGCGATACCTCTTTCCCATGAATCGTCGTCAGGTATGACTCGGCCGGGCCGCTGTCCCTATGCACGTCGAATAGCAGATAGGGCTGGTATTTCAGATTGGAATACACCGTTCGCCTGGATCTCGCGTAAGCGAGCGCGTCATGGGGAGTATGCGCCGTCTTGTCGTGTATCACGGCGTAGCCGATCCCAGTAAGCTCGCGCCGCAGGGAGTCGCCGACCGACACGATGCCCCCGAGCCCCGGAGACGAAGAGCGTCCGTCGGTTGGCTCGTACGATTCGTCACTGTGAGTGTGGTAGATCGCGATCACCCTACTGGCAAGGCCAAGGGGCATGGCGGAATTCCCCGGGCATGGACGGTGGCGGGGTACGACCAGGAGTGGTTCGTCGTCGGCGGGGTCACTTTCCCACATCACGCTGACAGCCCTGGCCGTGGTGTCGCTGACCTCGCTCACTGTGTACAAACGATTGGATTGCGCTATGAATTGGTCCCCGATTGACACCGGAAGGGCGGTATGGAAAAGGATCCCGCCCTGTTCGTCGAGCACAGTGCGGTAGCAATCCCCGGCTTCCGGGGCCGGGCCGAGATAACCCGCCCTCGACAGGGCGAAGGAGCCCGCCAACACGACGGCTATTGAAGCGACTGCGTATAACCAATTGCCCTTGCGACGTGATTGTCTCATCGGCAATAGGTTGTGTTCAAGGGATCGTGTATATACCGTGAGCCGGCGATAGCGCGGCAGGATCGGCGGAAAGTATGGTAGAATGAGTCAAGCAACGGTTTTGGCACTCGCTGCCAAAGGGGGTTCCCTGAATGGACTCGGAACAGGCGGACTACATAGCCCTTTCCAGGGTGTGCGACGATTTGGGCATCACGCCCTCACACCTGAGAGATATAATCGCGGAGTTCGGCGACATCATCGGGGCCGCTCCAAACACACGTGACTGCGAACAGGGCGATGGCTCCCCACCCTGGAAGGCGTTGCTCGAGGACGATTGGCTCCCGGGGATCGAGGCCGAAAGCCCACAACAAGAGGGAGAGGCCGGCGGCCGGCCGGGACCCGGGCTGCCCCCGGAGTCGGTGGAGGCCATAGCCATTATCCTCAAGATGAGGGCGGAGGGCGCCTCCAACGAACAGGTGCGGGAGGCTCTTTCCTCGGAGGCCGGGTCCATGAGCGCTTCGGAGCGGGTGGATCTTACCCTGGAGAAGCTCGCAAGAGAACTCGCGCAGACAGAGAAGAGACGCGCCGAGGATCGCGACAGGCTGCTTACAGCCCTCATGAGGACCCACCAGGAGGTGCGACAGCTGCGCAATGAGCTGGCCGCACAGAGTTCGAGGAGATCTCGCAAGAAGGAGTCGTTCCTTTCGAGGCTCTTCGGGTTGTGAACCCATCCTCCCCGCGGAAACCATTCATCGTTGAAGGCCCGTTGTGGTGCCATTTTGGATACGGTGAGGGCCAGGAGAGGGATTGCGCGGACTGCGACTCCGAGTTCGCGCGGACCGGTCGCCCCCCTGGGGCGACAAGGGACTGTTGGAAGGTGGAACTGTGGCTCGGGCAGGTACCCGACCCCGACTGGTTGATTTCGAACGTCCTGTCCGAGGCCAGGCGGGATCGCTCCCTCTTGGGGAAGTATAGTCTGCATCCACTCCCTGCGGCTGAACAGGGGTCATTCGATCGGGTGATGTTCGTCTATTTTAAGAACAGGGGACAAGTGGAGGCGTTCTCCGAGCGCCTCATCGCCATAATGGCTAAGCACGACAAGATGCCTTCCCCGGGCTGGAAGCCGTCAATCAGGAGAGGGTGCTGGCATTTCGAACCGGTCGCGGGTCCCTGGCAAACCTGGGATGAGTGAGCCGTGCACTTCACCCCCACATTCGTCTCATCGCGGATAGGATGCTATCGTCCACCCTCGGATTGTTCGCCCTCACCGCCTCGATCATCTCCTTCATGGTCTCTCTCGTTGTCTTTCCCGCAACGGGGCACTCCGACCGTAGGACGGGCAGGCCGAGAGAGTCCGCCGCGGATTGGACGAGCGCCTCAGTGCAGTATACCAGCGGGCGGATGACCTTGATATCGCGGCGCGACATGTATGTGACGGGGGAAAAGGTGGTGACTCGTCCCGCGAAGAGTGTGTTCATCAGCAACGTTTCCACTGCGTCGTCGAGATGGTGGGCGAGGGCTACCTTGTTGCACCCAAGCCGGGCTGCGGCCGCGTGAAGGGCGCCGCGCTTCATGTTGGCGCACAACGAGCACGGGTTCTCCTCTCGGCGGGCGTCGAGCACGATCTGTCCGATTCGAGTCCGCTCCAAGTAAAATGGGACATCCATGTCGCGGCAATGGCGCTCGATGGGAGAGAAGTCGGTATCCCAGCCCATGGATAGGGTGATCGCGGCGACCTCGAAGCCGATGGGCGCGACCTTGCGAAGGTGTTGCAGCACGTGTAGTAGGGCCAGGCTGTCCTTTCCCCCGGAGAGGCCCAGGCCGATGCGGTCCCCGGCCACGATCATGCCGTGGTCCGCGACGGCTTTTCCGGCCCTTCTAACGATCGCCCTAAACGACCGGTCCATGCGCAGCCTCCGCGTATTATTCCGCGTATTATGGTTCTCCCCCGGCCTGGTTATACCTCTCGGCAGGGGTTGAGCGCACGTCGGTAGAAACGGGAGGGCAGCGCATTACTGGCGGGAGGGAGTGCGAGTTGGGAGAGATTGCGGGAAGAATAGGCGGTGTCGTTTCGGGATACGACATTCGCTGTACGGTTCAAGATGGCGCCATCGAGGGTAGAATAGGCGGCGCCATCGGCGGCGGCTCCGTAGCCCTACAGTACGACGCGGCCGCCGGCACGCTGAGGGGCAGGGTAGGAGGAGCGGTGTTCGGTAAGGACGTGGATGTCGTTATTACGAAAACCACGGCCGGAGGCAGGTTTGGCGGTAGAGTGGACGGTCGGGATATCAGGCTGGAGGCACTGCCGGGGGGAAGGGTGACGGGTAGGTGCGGCGGCGACGTGGCCGGGTTCGATTGCGATTTCGAATTGAATGAGAAAAGGCTCACGGGGCGGATGGGCGGCTCCCTCCTGGGTATGAACGCGGATGTCTCAGCCACCGGCGATGTCCCGGCGCCCATCGTCGCCGTTCTAGCCGTTCTTACTCACTACTATTTCCAGGTAATGCACCGAAGCCACGGCGGTTCGCGCGGGGGCAGGCACGGGGGTGCGCGGTGAACTATTGGATAATGACTTATGGTTGTCAGATGAATGTTCGCGATTCCGAGGTTATCGCGGGCCTCCTTGACGACGCGGGCTATTCGCCCGCGCCGGATATCGAACGGGCGGACGTCATTATTGTGAATACATGCTGCGTCAGGGAGACCGCGGAGCGTCGAATATTCGGCCGCCTGGGCGATCTGAAGCGGCTCAAGAACAAGAAACCATCATTGACGATCGCAGTGGGAGGCTGCATGGCGCAGCAGGATGGCGTCAGCGAGCGAATAAAGAAGTCGTATCCCCACGTGGACGTGGTCTTCGGTACCTACAACCTGGGCGAACTTCCGGTCCTCCTTCGGGAGAGCCGGACCAAAGGGACGCGCTTCTTCGATGTGCGGCCGTGCGACCGTATGGAGTGGGGGTGCGATCGCGCGGTCGTGTCCAGGAGGGCCGCGGGGGTGACGGCATTCGTCACTGTCATGTACGGGTGCGACAATTTCTGCTCGTACTGCATTGTCCCGTACGTGAGGGGACGGGAGGTCAGCAGGGCGCCGGACGCGATACTGGAGGAGGTCAAGGAGGCTGCCTCGCTTGGATTCAAGGAGGTAATGCTGCTAGGCCAGAACGTCAACTCCTACGGGAAGGGCGTCAACGGCGGCACCGGCGGGACGAGATTCGCGGGTCTCTTGTCCCTCGTGGATGAGATCCCCGGCATAGAGAGGATCCGATACATGACGTCCCACCCGCGGGATTTCGGGGACGACATCATCCGTTCCGTGGCCGAGTCGTCACACGTGTGCGAGCACTTCCACCTTCCCATCCAGGCGGGATCGAACAGGGTGCTCGAGGCCATGAGGAGGGGCTATACCAGGGAATATTACGAGGATCTCATTGGGAAAGTGCGGGAGGCGGCTCCGAACGCCTCGGTCAGCACGGACTTCATCGTGGGATTCCCCGGGGAAACCGAGGCTGATTTCGAGGACACACTCGATCTCGTGCGGAGGTTGAGGTTCGACATGGCATACACGTTCATGTATTCCCCAAGAAAGGGGACACGCGCCGCTTCAATGGATGGACAGGTGCCGCTCGAGGAACGGAAGAGAAGGCTGTCGGCCCTGACGCGCGATGTCAACCCCATCGCGCTTGAGATCAATGAGCGTTTGGTCGGCCATAGGGTCGAGGTGCTCGTCGAGGGTCCGAGCGAGAAGGACCCCCTAGTCGCCACGGGCAGGACCCGGTCGAACAAGGTGGTCCTCGTGAAGGGCGGGAATCCCCGG
>JAHDPS010000123.1 GCA_018434225.1 Bacillota bacterium | reverse complement strand
CGCTGTTGCATAGGATCCCCAGCGCGGCGAATCTCCTCGCGGCAATCGACCTGGCGGCTACCACCCTTCGCAGCACTTCCTGTGACGTCGCCCCTCTGCGCCGCCGCGCGGCGTCTTCGAACGAGACCCTTCCGACTTCAACGTGTAAGTCAATCCTATCGAGCAGTGGGCCGGACAGTCGCGCCCGGTAGGCGTCGATCCGGCCCGGAGAACACGAGCAAGAGCGCGCATTATCGCCGAAATAGCCACAAGGACATGGATTACTTCCAATAATTAACAAGAGCCTGCTCGGAAATGATACGGCACCCCCCGACCTGACAACGCGCGCGAACCCCTCCTCGACGGGCTGCCGGAGAGCCTCCAGCGCGTCCCGCCTGAACTCCGCCGCCTCATCGAGGAATAGCACGCCCCTGTGTGCAAGCGTGACCTCACCCGGCCTAGGCTCAACCAAACCCCCGCCGACCAGCGCCGAACATGAGATCGTATGGTGAGGGGATCTGAATGGCCTGCGCCGGACCAGCCCGGACCCACGCGGGAGGAGACCGCAAACGCTGTATACCTTCGTTACCTCGAGCGATTCCTCGTAGGTGAGGGGCGGAAGGATGCCCCTGAGCCTCCTCGCCAGCATCGTCTTTCCGCTCCCCGGGGGGCCGATGAGCAGCCTGTTATAAACGGTTCTAACCTCCGACGGACAGACCCTAAAGAGCAACAGAATTGCCGGGGATAGGCCAGCGTCATGAACTGGCCGACAAGCGAGGTCTCCCCGCTTCCCCGGCGAAATTGAACTCTGGGAGACGAAAGGGAGACGGTGATAATGACGACACGAATCGGGGAAGGCGCCGTTAAGAGAAACGCCTCGAAGCAAATCGAGGAAAGGAAAGCCGAACGGAAGGCCGTGCAGAGGAAGGAGTTTGCGATGAGATACGACAGGCCGAAGCAGGTATCCTTTCTAGACGCCGATAGCGTCAATACGGACAATTTCCGGGCGATTCCCAAGGACACGATAACCCAGGGACTATCCCAGGCTGCACTGGCGGTCTATCCCGTCCTGTGTGCCCAGGCTGACTTCGAGAAGAACAATACCTTTCAGGTTTCACAGCAGAATATCGCGGTCTGGGCTGGGATTACCGACAATACGGTACGGAAGGGCATCAGGGATCTGGAGGCAGCAGGGCTACTGTCCAGGGAAAAGTTTACCGAAGGTACCCGCCACTTCTACGTCTACAAGGTGGACTTCCTCCGCAAACCCGCGCTGGACAGGAAACAGCACAGGGGCGGAGCCGTCTACTTCTACACCTGCATCGTCGATAACGGAATCTGGGCAAGCGTTTCCCTTGGGGCGAAGGCCCTGTACCTGATTCTTCGCGCTGAGGGGAAGCAGGATCTGGATCTGTATAACGACATTGAGAGGGTGACTGCTGGCGAGTACCGCGATTACGAGCCAGTGGAATTCGAGGAGTATGTCAGGAATCGGAAGTGGGACGTGTGCAACCTATCCCTTGCTGAACTGGGACGGACAGTAGGAGTCGGACGGCTTAACGTAAACGCTGCACTGGGTGAATTAGAGCGCTACGGGCTGACAGAGCGGGTCGACAAGTGGACGAAGGTATATCTGAGGCCGAGACGGCTGCTGAAGTACTGATACACTGGAGGAGAAACCAGAATCGGGTTTTCCGTATCGTAAGGATTGCCCTATCTTATCTTAAGTATTGCCCCGATCGCGTTTTAAGTATTGCTAGGCACTATCGTAAGGGCTGCCCTATCTTGTTTTAAGGATATATCTAGAATACTATCTAGAACCCTACTAGAATCAAGATAGAATCCGGAAGGGATTGATTGGGAATCAATCGCTGAGGTGAGTCCAGTTGTCTATCATTGGGATTCCTCCAGTTAAGACGACAGGCTGTCTCGTCCAGCTATTAGATTAGACACCCCACCGCCCGCAACACACAAGGGGTCCGGCGAGTCCGCTTCTAGCGGGAAGGCCCCGCCCCACACCTGATAATCGGCGTTCGGCCACGAAGGAGGACGAAAATGGTCAGATACTATACGGAAGACCTCAACGGCAGAATCGACCACCTGGTTGTCCAGGATGAAACAGGAACGTACACTGTCTATGAAAATGAGGGCGCTGACAGTGGTGATAGTCTTATGGCTGTCCCATATACGACTGAGGAGAGGATGCCCGTCAGACTCCCCGGGTGGGAAGACGCTCGTGAAGTATCCACGGCCTCCCGTGATTATCTGGAGTACATCCGGGTGTTCGAGCGGAGCTCATACATGTGGACGATACCATCCAAGATTAGGGAGGTGGATGGAACGATTGAGGATGTCGTCCTCAAGGTCTTCAATAAGGAGGTGCGTGTCTTCCGTAACGGAACAACTGTATAAAGGGAATCCTCCAGGGGCCTGCGCACAGACTTAGTCGATCTTGAACTGCTTGATTCTGCTCTTGAAAGCCTTCTGAAAGGCTGCAAGTTGCTCGACCATCCAACCCCTTACCTCTCGCAGCGCTTCTTCTCCTTCGCCGATACTACCTGGTCGATATATCGCAATTCGACAGGCCTGCCTATCGTCTAACCTCTCCCATGAAAGCGCGGAGCCGATCGCCCGTTCAATCTCTTCTTTAGCACTGGCAAGTGCATCGAATATGCGCTTATTGGTCGCCTGATTCCCTGTGGTTATGGAGAGCTCCACACGAACCTTCGAATCCTTGGCAAAAGAGACGGTGTAGGCGAAACCCGTGCGCCCTGCTGGGAAGGTATACCAGTTCGTAGGCTGACCCTTTGTCGCGGCGGTAAACCCTGGAAGGCGCTGGCGAATCTCCTGGATAAGGCTATCGAAGAACTCCCGATATGCTTCCTGTTTCTCGGACAGGCCCACGGCAGTCCTCTGGTGCTTTCCCCAGTCATTGGGCTTTGCAACAACGGCAAAATCCGGAGCAGGTAGCGAATCCCCGATCCTGATTACCCGGATCTCAATTCCAAAAAACAGCTGGCCTTCACCGGAAATCGAATTCAGCCAATCGAGAGCCTGCCGATGCTCGTCTCTGAACTGCCTTGATATCCAGATTGAAATACTGGCCTGGCGTCCAGCTGCATATGTCAGCAGCTTTCCAAGGTGATCGTGATCCGTTTGTCCGAGCTGGTTCTCGATAACAACACTACGGCCAGACCCAAGATCCTTCCCAACTAAGTCAACGTAGAAGTCGCCGACGTTAGCCTCAGAGTCGTCGATCTCGAGGTCGAGCCCAAGGATACCACTGAGGATCTCAATATTAGCCCGAAGCCAGGGCGTGAAGTCCTTGGCTTCGTCCGGCCAGACCTCGCGTGGCTCAACCTTCTCAATCGTGGCCAGTTTCTTCACGTTTCCTCCTCCTCCTCCTTTCACCCACGGTTTCCAGCCTTCGACAATAGCGCGGAATATCCTTCGGTAGTGCTGCACCTGAAAGACCACGGCCCTCGTGACAATTCCCCTCAGGTCGTGGCCCCACTCACAACAGCCACTGCCAAAAAACATAGTATTTTCAGATGCCAGAACCGGAGAAGGCAACCCACTATCAGGCAGGTGAAGGGCTTCCGCCGCCTCCCCACCCATCAGTCAGGAACCGGCCCACCCCACAACTCCCTTCGGCGATAGTCCTACGGCCAATTCTACGCCACCGCCCTGCCACCCGTAGCCCCCAGCCCAGAGGTAGGTACACCCCTGGTTTCAGAGGTGTCCTAGACACCACTATCAGGGCCGCGTGCCTGTACAGGATTCTCAGGCATAAACCCATCCCCGCTCCGTCTGCGGTTGTACGTTTCGACACAGGTTGCAGTTGTCCTACGGGTCGGAGCATCGTCACTGGAAGGCCTTCACAGCCCCATTTTCCCAAGACTCTCCTACGGCATGTGTAACAGGAGTGTAACAATTAGGTAACAATTTCTTGACAAACACAGAAATGCCCCCGAAATTGACATGATTTCCCAGAATCGCTCAAAATGCAGAAAACCCAAACCCTATAGTAATAGTGAGAACTAATATGGGAGGTCTTCAGGATGAGCAACGCAACCCGCCCCGTGTCCCGTCAGCCACAGCAGACAGATCGTGAGGAGGTGAAACCCTGGCCGTACGTATTCCCACCCGAGGTGATGGAGGAGATCTGGGCAGCATCACGGAATCGCCCGAAAGCCCCGAAAAAGAGGAGACCGATGAGGAGAACGCGCAAACCGGGCAAGACAGAAGAAATCAGACAACAGCCACGCCTTTTCTAGGCTGAAAACGTTTCGAACGGGCCGACGGGCCTCCGTCTCTCCCCCGTCGGCCCCCCTTTCCCCACTCCTTCGGCACAGGGGCTGGTGCAGGCCTTTGTGATGAAAAGGATCGAATTGCGTTCTAGGAATCCCTGGAAGAAAGGCCTTGCCTTTGCCATATCCTTCCATTATAATTAAAGTCAGCAAACCGCCTTTACATCAAAATCGAGGAGGAAATCAAAAATGGCGAGGAAGCCGAAGGCAGAGGTACAGAAACAGGCCCCTGAGGCCGTCGAACCCGTAGTGGAACCAGCAATCGAACAGGCATCGGTTAAGAAGCAGAAGAGAATCACCAGGGTCGAAACTGTTGCACTGGCAATCAAGGAAATAGACGGCGAAGCGACAGTGGAGAGAATCCTTGAGGCTGCGGATAAGATTGCCGCCGGGAACGGGCTATCTGTTAACCGCAGGGAGAGCAAATTCTACCTCAACCCTACACTCCAGGCTCTCACCGTGTTCGGGTTGATTCAGGTGTACGGCGACGTGGTGAAGAGAGTCTGATACACGGGGAAAGGAGGAGAGAAGGAATGGTAACTGAGCCCCGGTATCCGCGTATCGTCGCCTATCTGAGAGTATCAACCGTCGACCAGGACACGGAGAAGAACAAAGCAGGGGTCCTGTCCTTCGCCAACGCGAAAGGCTTCATCGGAAAAGTCCAATTCATCGAGGAGAAGATAAGCGGCACCAAGTCGTGGAAGAAGCGAAAACTGGCCGACTTGGTTCAGTCGATGCAGGCCGGGGATGTTCTTATCGTCCCCGAACTATCCAGGCTGGGGCGGTCGCTAGTGGAAGTGCTAGAAGTCCTGAACGTACTCAAGGATAAGGGTGTTGCAGTCTACTCCGTGAAAGAGAATTTCCGGCTCAACGGCGACGATATGCAATCGAAGGTGATGCGGACGATGCTGGGGCTGTTCGCCGAAATCGAACGGGATCTAATCAGTGCCCGGACGAGGGAGGGCCTAGCCGCTGCAAAGGCAAGCGGCAAGAGACTGGGCAGGCCGAAAGGCCCCGGCAAATCCAAACTGGATCGCTACAAGCCGGAGATAATCGCCCTACTGAAAAACGGCTCAACGAGGGTGTTCGTCTCGCAACGATACGGAGTAACCCCGGCAACGATGACCAACTGGCTGAAACGGAACGGACTGGAGAACTTGAAGCCAGAGCCTATTTGCAGCAACACCCGCTAATTCGGAAAGAAGGAGGTCTGCATTGTGCTAAGCAAAGACAATTTCGACCGATACGTTGAGTTGATGGCAGAGTACGATGGGCACAAGGCAACGGTTCAACGGAATCCCAATCTATCGGCTGAAGGTAAGAAGGCGGATCTGAGAGACCTTTCAAAGTTCTACCTAACCAGAGTCGAGGGGATATTGTCCTCGATTGATGACCAGGCAGAAGGATTAGCAGGTAGAATTAGGCAGATTGAAACACAGGCCCCAGGTATAGAGAACCTTTCAGAGCAGCAGATCTTATCCGAGCAGCGGCAGGTCAACTTGCTCGTGGGAGAATTGACCGCTGCAGGCAAGGACGGTTTTCTTGAAGTGGCGAAAGCCGCAGCGACGTGTAAGCCCGGAGTTTTCAGGGTGGCCTTCTCCCAGATCTCTAACCACGCCGATAAGTTGTTTCCCGGCAGTGTGTCATCTGACCAGGGATATGACCCTTGGAAACAGGATGCCGACCAGCAAGGGAAATCGGCTGATGCCAGGGAAAGGGCTTACGTTCGGGCTGAATTGCAGAGCCTTTACGAGAAAGCAGTGCGGGCGGCTGCCAGTCCTGATGATGTAAAGCGGGAGCAGGAAATCGAATTCCTGAAGGGACAACAGGCGGATCTTTCATCTGACCGTGCCAGAATCAGCAGACATCTAAGGCGGTCAGGTTTGGAGCAGGCCGTTGCTCCCTCCTCTGAAAACCTGCTGGCAGGAAAGGGAAATTGAGTCTATGAAGCCGAGAGCCTACTCTTACATTCGCTTCAGCACCCCAGAGCAGGAAAAGGGCGATTCCTTACGGAGGCAAATCGCGCTGTCCGAAGGATACGCGAAGAAGCACGGACTGGTATTGGACGATTCGATGAGGCTGACCGATAAGGGGTTATCGGCCTACCGGGGCACCCACAGAACGAAGGGAGCACTGGGGGAATTCCTTCGGCTGGCAGAAGCCGGACAGATCCCCCGGGGTTCGATTCTGATAGTGGAGAATCTGGACCGCCTATCGAGGGAACAGGTGCTGGACGCCCTCAACCAATTCACCAGCATCATCCGGGCGGGAATCAAGGTCGTGACGTTGCAGGACGGTATGGAATACGACGAGGAGAGTGTGAACCAGAACTGGGCGCAGTTGATTATCTCTATCACGTATATGGCCCGGGCGCACGACGAATCGGAAGCGAAGTCAAAACGTCTTTCGGCGGTCTGGGAGGAAAAGCGCAGTAGAATCGACGAGCGCAAGATGACGGCGGCAGCCCCTGCGTGGGTCAGGCTTTCGGAAGACAGAACTGAGTTCGCCCTAATCCCTGAAGCCGCCAGCGCAGTTGAAGTGATATTTCGCAAGAAACTGGAGGGAAAGGGCACAGAGAGAATCGAGAAAGAACTTAATGGGGACCCCCGCGTCTGGAAACCAGCCGTGTCAAGTCGAAACAAGACCGGGGGCTGGCGCAAATCCTATATTACGAAGATCCTGCGGAGCCGGGCGGTGATAGGCGAGTTCCAGCCACTGAAGAAGGGTCAAGCAGTAGGAGAACCCATACTCAATTACTACCCACCTGCTATCAGCCCAGACCTTTTCTATCAGGTTCAGGCCGTATTGACGGCCAATGCTGAGAGAAACGGCAACGCCGGAGGGCGCACGGGAAAGGCCTCAAGCCTCTTTACCCACGTCATCAAGTGCGGTCTGTGCGGTTCCCCGATTCACTACATAGACAAAGGGAAGCCCCCAAAGGGAGCCGGTTACCTACACTGTGATAGGGCTAGGCGGCTGAAGGAGTGTTCAGCGAAGGCGATTCGCTATGACGAATTCGAGCAGTTGTTTTTCGAGAACTTCGAGGAACTAGACCTCAGTGAATTGATGCCAGGGAAGGACGAGATCCAGACCCGGCTGAACGAACTGGAACGCTCTATCGTGGTCAGCAGGCAGAGGCTGGTCGAGATATCCGGCGAGATAGAGAACCTGGCCGATAGCATCGCCCGAACCGGAGACAGCCGGGTACGTGGAGGCCTGGAAGCCCGTCTCTCAAAGGCCTACGACCAGAAGGACGCGCTGGAAACCCAGAGCCGAGAATATGACCGTGAAGCATCGCAACTCCGGCAAGACCGGGTGAAACTGAAGGACGACATCGACGAGGCCACCCAGGTGTACCATCTCCTAGATTCGGCCCAAAACGAAGAGGACCGGATTGCCCTACGACTCCGCCTCCGCCGACAGATTCAGAAGATGGTTGAGTGGGTCAAGGTCTACCCTCTTCAGGAACCCTACGAAAGAATCCAGGAGACGGACGAATCGGGCGTCGTAAAGGTGATGCACAGCAGGTACATAGACAAAGTGCGGATAAAGTTCAAGGGAAGTCGGAACCTGCGCGTGCTGCACTTGAAGGGGCACTCGGTGTTAGTCGAATCGTAGGGGGTAAACCGTCTATGGCTTGAGCACATTATGTCCCCCGGCAGCCGCGACCTCCAGGGCCCGCTTGGCCGCGTCCTGCCCCGCGACGTCCGAAAGGTCCTCAGTATCCCCGTCGGACCCCGAATCGCCCGTTTCAACGGTGATCGCAGCCCCTCCCCCATCGGTCCCGCCGTCGCTTACGCCGCCGTCGCTTACGCCGGGGTGATCATTTCGTCCTTCGACCCCGCCGGCCACGACCTGAGCCACAACGCCGCGAAGATCCCTCGCGGGAACGACTCTCAGGCCAACCACGCTGGATGCCTCGGGGAAGTTCTCCTCCGGCGCCACAATGCCCGGCAACCCCGCGTCTCTGGCGGCCATGGCACCAGCCAGAACCCCCCTCACGCACCGCACTCGCCCATCCAGCGACAGTTCGCCCATAAAGACCCATCCCCGAACGGCCCGCGGTATCCCCACCTGCCCCGACGCAGCCAAGATCCCAATGGCAATGGCCAGGTCGAAGCCGGGGCCTTCCTTGCGCGTGTTGGCGGGGGCCAGGTTGACCGTGAGCCTCTTGGTGGGGAATTCGAATCCGGAATTCTTGATTGCGGACCGGACCCTTTCCGTCGCTTCCCTGACCGCGGGGTCGGGCAATCCGACAATGGTACAACCGGGGAGGCCGTTGGCCGCGTCAACCTCCACTCGCACAATATACCCGTCCACACCATGTATCGAGGACGATAGCAAAGACACGAACACCGGTGACGATCATCCTCCATCACCGGCGCCCGTGCCTGGATTACCCAATTCTCCGTTACGCGGCGTTTCCCCTGCCGGAACCCATGTACTGCTTCATCGCCTCGGCGCCAAGCGCCGGTATGATCGCCAGCGCCAGCGCCACACCCCAGCCCGGCCACCCAAGGGACACTGTGTCGAACACGCGACCCAATGCGGGCACCTCCACCGCCATGACGAGCAGCAGGAAGGATACGGTGGTGGCGCCAACCATCGCCCCGTTGGTGAACAAGCCCATCCTTATGAGCGATTCTGTCTCGGACCTGGCTGTGAATGCCCTGAACAACTCCGCGCTCACAAGGGCCGTCAACGCCATCGTCCGGCCGTACACGAGGGGGTCCGCACGCCCGATCGCATTGAGGCCCCAGATGAAGGCCGACAGGCATACAATAGCCAGCAGAACCGCCTGCACGCAGATGAAAACCCATCGCCTGTTCGTGAGTATGTGTTCCCCTGGGTTCCTAGGAGGCCGGCTCATGATGTCACCGTCGCCCTTCTCAACGCCGAGAGCAAGGGCGGGGAGGCTGTCGGTGACCAGGTTCAGCCAGAGCAAGTGGACGGGCCTCAGCGGAATGGGAAGGTTTGCCACCATACCGGCGAAGATGGTGAGTATCTCTCCCACGTTGCACGACAGCAGGTACACCACGAACTTGACTATGTTGGAGTATATGATCCTTCCTTCCTCGACGGCCGCAACGATGCTCGAGAAGTTGTCGTCGGTTAGGATCATATCCGAGGTCTCCTTGGCGACATCCGTGCCGGTGATCCCCATCGCCACGCCTATGTCGGATCGCTTGAGAGCGGGGGCATCGTTCACCCCGTCGCCGGTCATGGCGACGACATGTCCCTTGCTCTTCAACGCCTGAACGATCCTTAGCTTGTGCTCGGGCGACACCCTGGCGTATACCCTCACATCTTCCGCGACGCCCCCAAGCTGGGCATCATTGATCTCCGTGAGTTCCCTGCCGGTCATGGAGCCCTTTCCGAGCCCGGCCATACCCAGTTCCTTGCCAACCGCAATCGCGGTGGCATGATGGTCGCCGGTTATCATTACGGGTATGATCCCTGCCCGCCTGCATGTCTCCATCGCTGCGGGGACCTCCGAACGGGGTGGGTCGGCCATCCCGAACAGCCCCACCATCGTTAGGCCCGTCTCCAGATCCTCGGGGCGACCTCCATCCGGCAACTCGTCGAGAATCTTGTATGCAACGCCGATTACGCGCAACGCCTGCGACGCCATGTCAAGATTCACCCGACCATATTGCCTAGCGATTTCGTCAGTCATCCTGGAGATCACGAGATCGGACTCGAGGCGCGCCAGGATCCCATCTCCCACACCCTCCGTATCCGGCCCGGTGCGCCCGGCACAATCCCCCTGCCCCCCATCAGTCCGCGCCCCCACAACGACCTTATCGCACATCCCCAGAACCACCTCAGGGGCGCCCTTGAGCCAGGCGACATAACGCCCACTACTCAGCCGGTGAACAGTGGTCATCCTCTTGGTGGTGGCGTCGAACGGGATCTCACCGACCCTGGGGTGAACGGCATCGAGCGCCTCCTTGTGAATGCCGGCCTTCGCGGCCGCCACAACGAGCGCACCCTCCGTGGGATCTCCGGTTATGTCCCATAACGTCTCCGCCTCAGGAACATCGCCCGCCCTCTTCCTCAGCGTCGAGTCGTTATTGAGCGCTCCACCGGCAAGCAGTGCCCCCAGCACCGGGTCACTCCCGTTAGCGGCGTCCTCCCCGACCGGCACGAATTCTCCCGAGGGCCTGTACCCCTTCCCCGTGACGTAATACTCGCGATCCCCCGCATACAACCTGACGACCGTCATCTCGTTCTGAGTGAGGGTGCCGGTCTTGTCCGAACATATCACCGTCGTGGAACCCAGGGTCTCCACGGCGGACAGTTTCCTAACGATCACGTGCTTGTCCGCCATGCGCTTCACGCCTATGGCCAGCACGACTGTGACAACAGCAGGAAGACCCTCGGGTATCGCGGCTACAGCGAGGCTGACGGATGTCAGAAACATCTCCAGAAGCGGCTCGCGCCGCAATAACCCGAAGGCGAACACGGCCACGCATACGACGGAAGTCGTGATCCCGAGCGTCTTACCCAGAACGGCCAGATTCTGCTGCAGGGGAGTCTTCTCGGCCTCCATCTGCTGTATGACTCCCGCAATATGGCCGATCTCGGTGTTCATCCCGGTTGCGATGACAACCCCCTTCCCCCTGCCGTATGTGACCGCGGTTCCAAAGTACGCCATGTTGCCGCGTTCGGCGATGGGAGCATCCTCCGATATGACCGCAGAAGCGCTCTTGTCCACGGGGGTGGATTCACCAGTGAGGGCCGACTCGTCAGTTTGTAGGTTCGACGAGTCGATGAGCCTGAGATCAGCGGGGATCTTGTCTCCGGCGTGAAGGACTACGATATCCCCGACGACGACGGTCCTTGCTTGAACCGTCTTCGCTTCCCCATCCCGGAGCACCACGGCGTTGGGCGCCGCCATGCGTTCGAGGGACTCGAGCGCCTCCTCCGCCTTGTACTCCTGCACAATGCCGATAACGGCGTTGACCACGACTATGGCCAGAATCACCACGGCGTCGACGTACTCACCCAGCAAGGCGGACACGAGAGTAGCGCCCAGAAGGATGAGAACCAACGTGTCGGAGAACTGCTCCTTTAGCCGGGCGATCAGTCCGGGCTTGGGGGTCCTCTCGAGCTCGTTGGGTCCGTATTTCTTGAGCCGCTCCAGCGCCTCGGGACCTGCGATCCCCGAATTGGGGTCCGTCTTCAACGCCTCGAGGATATCTCTAATCGGCCCGGAATGAGGGTTTCGACCGGGCATGAGTATTTCCCCGGAAGCAGTCTCTACACCGTTGTGTGCCGCCATAAGCATGAAATCCCGCCTTTCACCTAGTATCTGCGCCTTTCATCTGAAACACCAGCCGGAAGAATATCCTACAAACAATCACGATAAACAAAAAACCTCCATCCCAGAAAACCAGGATGAAGGTCTCACTCTTGACATACTATCGTCCGGATGGAACACCACCGTGCTGACGGGCGATAGAGCCGCGAACGACTGCGGCGAGTTACTCCCCTTCGGTTCTGTCTGTCCTATGCGATTGGCAAAATGATATCATGCGGTAGTCCCTCAGGTCAACGCGCGGGGGGGCTATCGGCAACCTTCCTGTTGCCAAGAAATCCTATGTGGTAACATGAGGGCAAAGGCGGTGCATCCGATGAAGCAGGGCAGCACCTATCACCCCAGCATCCTGGACAACGTCCTCGGTCCTATCACCCTCGGCCCATCCAGTTCGCACATGAGCGGCCCGGTCCGCCTCGGCCGGCTGACCAGGGAGATCCTTCCTTTCGAGCCCAGGCAGGCCGAGATCACGTTCAACGCGGGCGGCTCATTCGCAGGCACGTACCGCGGCCACCACACGGACTGCGCCCTCATTGCGGGATTGCTCGGCTGGGATACGGATGACCCCAGAATCCCCCTCGCCCTGGAACAGGCTCGAGCATCCGGCATGGAGGTCACGGTTGCCGTGGGCAACCTCCCCACGGACCATCCGAATGCAGTGCGGTTTCGAGCCAAAGGCCGGAGCGGCGAATCCGGCGAGGTGATGGGGACATCCGAAGGCGGCGGGGCAATCCGCGTGTCCTCCATCGACGGTTGCCGCACCAGCCTGGACGGGCAGTGGCCCATCCTGCTCATCTACAAGAAGCCTGACGCCCGCGCTGATGACATCGCCCGCGTGGCCGCCAGCCTCTCTCCTGGAGCCAGGATGCTCGCGTGTGACGGCCCGCTACTCACGATCGGGCTTGCCGAGCCACTCCCGCCCGAGTCCCTTGCGACCCTCCTCAGCCGGCCCGGCCTGGCGGGACTCAGGCAGGTCGAGCCAGTATTCCTGCCGCCCCGCCGGGGCGCGTTGGGCACGCCGCTGTTCACGAGCGGCATGGAACTCCTCAACCTGGCGGTGGAACGCCGCGCAAGGTTGTGCGACATCGGCCTCGACTACGAGGCTGGAAGGCTCGGCTGGACCGGACCCGAAATCAGAAACCACGCAGGCAGGATGGTGGCCGTAATGCGGGCTGCGCGCGATCGCGGGCTGTCGGAGGAGCTGCCATTATGCGGGGGCATCGTGAAGCAGGGAGGGCGGCGGTTGTACGAGGCGGTCCGCCGGGGTGAGTCCATCTCTTCAGGCACGATGGCGCGGGCAGCGGCCTACGCCATGGCCGTGAACGAGGTCAGCGCCTCCATGGGCCTGATCGTAGCCGCGCCGACAGCGGGCGGATGCGGTGTTCTGCCTGGGGCGATCTTCGCAGCGGCGGAAGCCCTGGGATTCCGGGACGATGGGGAGGCCGTGGTTGACGCGTTGCTGACAGCCGGCGCCGTCGGGGCGGTGTTCGCGCAGCGGGCTACGTTCCTTGCGGAATTGTGCGGCTGCCAGGTCGAATCAGGCGCTGGTACCGCTATGGCAGCAGCGGCGGTTGTGGAAATGAAGGGCGGGACTCCCGGGCAGGCCCTGGACGCAGCATCAATAAGCCTCCAGAACATACTCGGGATGGAATGCGATCCGGTCGCGGGCTTGATGGAGGTACCGTGCATCAACCGGAATGCCCTCGGAGCCGTCAACGCCGTCCTGAGCGCCGATATCGTCCTCGCCGGGGTAGGCAGCGCCATCCCATTCGACGAGGTGGTCGATACCGTCTACGAGACAGGGCGGTTCAGACCGGTCCAGTGCAGCGGGGCCGGCGGCCTGGCGGTGACGCCCACTGGTCTGGCGCTGAGGGATCGTTTCCATACTGAATCGAAATAGCCCGGGACAAGGGCCGAGGCACGGTCATGGGAGGTAATCCGGGCCCGCGGGCCGCGCCTGCTTTGGAGGCTTGGCCAGGCCGCTTCCCCCTTTTGAACTGTGTAGCCGCAGTACATCCACCGAGCGAATGTCTTCTGCAATATCCTCATACTGCTTCAGTACCACGATCAACAGAGCTGTGGCGAGCGGTGACGGGTCTTTCTTCCTCCCTATCGACATCCATTCGAATCCCTTATAGCAGGAGCCTGGAATCACCTTCCCGTCTGATCCGAAGTTGTAGGCGATGAGGCACGCCGCCATCTCCGCGACAGCCCTCCGGTCCTCGGGGTCCGCACCTGGATCCCTCCAGACCTCGGGGTAGCGCGCAAGTGTGCTGAGAACTTGATATACGCTGTACCAGAACGGCGGCCACTTCACCACTTTGAACGAGCAGCCGTGCCCAAACATGTAGGGTCTCTCATCCGCGCGCCTGCGCCAGGCTCGGACGCACGTCCGGGCAGCGTCGAGTAGCTCCGGCGGACGTTGACTCGCGGGAAGCGCGGAGAACGCTCTGAGCGCTTCCAGGGTCACCTGCGGGCAGAAATCCGCCTTCCGGCCGGGGCCCCTGAACCCGGTGACTGTGTGAGGAACACAGGGCCAACCCATGCCCTGTGCTGTGCAGCAGAGGTCGGCAGACATCCTCTGAATGGCCTTCTCGACGCAGGGCATTTCTCCAAGCCCGAATCGCATGAGCACTTCCACAATCGCGTGGGAGTCGCATAGAACCGCACCCCAAACCGGACCAGACGGTCCTCCTTCCGACCCGTGCGCCCCCTTGCCGAATGATTGGAAGCGCCCGTTGTCCTCCTGATGCTCGGACATTGCGGCCGCAATCCTGTCGACGCGGGGGTCGTCGCCGGAGCAGATCCCCATGTCGCCAAGTAGATTCATCACATTTGGCGTGAACTCGCGCATGGCGTGGCTGCCGGCGGCGGTGTCGGTGCCCCATGCGGGCATGGAAGAGATCAGCCTGTCCAATCCTGGGTCCGCGAGCAGGCGCTTCCTGGCCCCGCCGGCGTCAGGATGAGTCCGAGGCAAACCGAGTATTCGAGTGAGGGTGACTAGCTCCGCCGCCGGTTCGCCGGAAGACAGGAGCCATGAGGAAGGGTCCGCGCCAAGGAGATCGACCCACGTCCATTTCACTGGAGCCGCCTCCATTCTCGCGAAACCGATCAGGGTGAAACCAAGAAACGCAATAAAATGGCTCGGGGAGGAGGATTCGAACCTCCGCAGACAGATCCAGAGTCTGTTGGCCTACCACTAGCCGATCCCCGGCGTGTGACTTGCTGCCGTCGCAATCTACCGTGCGCCCGGTCAGCAAGTCAACATTATACCATCCCGCCGACTACTTTGGGTTACATTCTTATGTGAGTGATCCACCTACCGCTCGGTTACATGCTTATATGAGTTGACACGGCGGCGCGCCTCACGTCGCGCCGCCTGACACCGACGGATCCGTGCGCCACAGCACGGGTCCGGATGGAACGACCGCCGGGGCGCGGCACAGCGCAGATTATAAGCAATTCGGGGGCGGACGAGGGACAAAAAGATCAAGAATGAAGGAGGTGGCGCGAAGGGAGGGTGACAGTGGGTGGCGGTGGATGATGGTTGAAGGACGAGCGCCGGCGTTTGGGATGGATCAGATAGACGAGAAGGCATCCTGGATCAGTTCTACTGAGGCGGACCCATCGCCCGCGACGATGACGGATGCGACGTCGAATCTGCATTCGCGGTTCTTGAACAGAGCCGGCCTCCCGGAGGCGTACACCCCCGCGAGTCGAGCCAGCCTACGCGCCTTCCTGTGGTCCACGGCCTCGGCCGGAGCGCCGAAAGACGTCGATCTTCTCGCCTTAACCTCGATGAACACTATTACACCGCCATGCTCCGCGATGACATCTATCTCGCCGAGGCGGCACCTCCAGTTGCGCTCCATGACCCGGTACCCCCGCCGCTCGAGCTCGGCTACCGCAGCGTCTTCCCCCGCCCTGCCCAACTCCAACCTACCCGCGCCAGGCCCGCTCATCTTCCGCAGCCCTGGGCGCGATTTACCCCGCCGCTTTCGATCCCTGGGAGGAGATCCTGTTCGGATTCCCAGTGGAAGCTAGTGCGGTGATGCCTGCACGGCCCCAGTCTTCGTAGCGCCGAAAGATGCTCCGGAGTTGCGTATCCCTTGTGCCTGGCGAAGCCGTACGCCGGAAACTCGCTGTCGATATCCGCCATTATCCTGTCCCTCGTGACCTTCGCGATGACGGATGCGGCGGCCACGCAATTGGACAGGGCATCGCCGTCTACCACGGCCCACTGGGGAATGCCGATTCGGGGGAGCCGAACGGCGTCAGTGATCACGTAGTCGGCCTGGGGCCTCAGCCCGCTGACCGCCTCTTCCATTGCAATGACGGTGGCCTGGTATATATTGTGCAGGTCTATCTGTTCCACACTGCAGATACCCACCGCGTAAGCGATCGCAATCCCCACTATCTCGCCGTACAGTAGATCTCTTGCGCGGGGCGTCAACTTCTTGGAATCATCCAGGCCCGGTATGTACAGGTCGCGAGGCAACACGACCGCCGCGGCCACCACCGGCCCCGCAAGGGGTCCGCGCCCCGCCTCGTCCACGCCCGCGACGCGCGCAAAGCCCTGGTCCCAGACAGGCATCTCGAACCTGCATCTATCCTCGAACCGGCGGCGGTCTTCTTCACGGCGTCTCAAGGCTCAACCTCCCAGCCTTTCCCTCGCGAACTTGGTTGATAACCCACGCGGCCGTCCTGAAGACGTCGATCTCTCCGCCCTTCTTCAGGAACCCTTTCCTCTTCCCGATCGTAAGGAGCGCCT
>JAHDPS010000052.1 GCA_018434225.1 Bacillota bacterium | reverse complement strand
TGGAAATGGAGGTTGTGAGAAAGAAGAAGCGCAGCGGTTTCTCCTTTTGGCGTCATCGATGAAAGATTGTAATTTAGGGAGGGAATGACGTGAAAAAGATGGTGAAAAGATCACTGCTGGCCTTCTCTATCATTGTCCTGTGTGTTGCTCTAGTTGGCTGTGGTGGCGCCAAGGAAACAGATAAGCCCAAGGGATTGACTTCGATCACGGTTGCTACCGGTAGCCCGGGAGGCAGTTGGTTCCCCATTGGAGCGGCAATAGCCGAGATCTTCTCAAACAATGGCATTAAGGCAAATGCCGAGCCGGGCGGCGGAGTATCCAATGTCGTCATGGTGAGCGATGGCAAAGCGGATATCGGATTGACAAACTCGATGATACCCACTGAAGCGTTTCAAGGCAACAAGCCTTTTGAGAAAAAATACGAGAACATAGCCGGCCTGGCCTTTATTTTCCCCAACTTTCAGCACGTGATCGTTTCGGCCAATAGTGGTGTGAATGATATCATTGATTTGAAAGGCAAACCGTTTGCGGATCAGCCTGTCGGGACGGCGACCCAGATGGGATTCAGGGATCTGCTTTCCACTATTGGATTGACAGAAAGCGACCTCAAAATGACGTATTGCTCACAGCAAGAGGGCGCCGAAATGCTGAAAGACAACCATGTTATCGGAATGACTGCTTTCACAGGCCCTCCGACCGGTGCCATCACCGAATTGGCTACCAGCAAAGAAATCAAGTTCCTGGATGTAAGCGATGAAACGATGAAGAAGCTCAACCAGAAGAACTCAGGTTATGTAAGGGACATAATGCCCGCTAACACCTATCCGAAGCAGACAAAGGAAGTCAAGGGTGTTGGATCTCCCACAATCCTCATTGTTCGCAAAGATATGCCGGACGACCAGGCCTATTTGATCACCAAGCTATTGGTTGAAAACATCGCCAAACTTAATAGCGCCCATAACAGCCTAAAGAGCCTCACAGCAGAGATAATGTCGCAAGTGTCAGGGCTACCCATACATCCCGGAGCAGCCAAGTACTATAAGGAAGTCCTGAAGAAGTAGAGTCCGCCGGACCTTTGAGTCGGACGTCCTGGCGGAAGTCCGAGGGACGGCCCGAGGGCCGAGCCGTTTGACGGGACAGGATTATGTCTTGGCGAAAGAGGGATGATCTCGTTGGAGCATAGCACAACTACCAACAGATGCGATTCCGATCCTGCCACAAAGCCGAAAGATCTGAAGTTGATTGTGTCGATAATAGCTATTGCAATGTCTCTCTACCACCTTGGCACATCCGTTTTTGGCGTGCCTATTGCAATGATCCACCGGCCGCTGCACGTGCTGTTTGCTTTCACGCTCCTATTCCTCACACAGCCGTTGGGGGGTTGGAAAACCAAGGTCCAGAGGTACACTGACTATCTCTTGATAGCAATGCTGTTTTTGTCGACAGTGTATTTGATGAGGAATGCAAGCCTGATTCAGGCGAGAATACAGTATATTACACCTCTCACTACCATTCAACTTGTCCTGGGCGTAGCCTTCATCCTCGTATTGTTGGAAGCGACTCGCCGTGTAATTGGAAACGTACTGGTCTATGTAGCGGCGCTTTTCCTCCTGTACGCGGTTTTTGGGAAGTACCTGCCCGTTCCGTTCTGGCACAGGGGGTTTAGCGTTGCCGGTATTATTGAACAGCTCTACCTGACTTCCGACGGGGTCTGGGGCGTGCCCCTGTATGTGACTTCGACTTACGTGTTCCTGTTCATCCTGTTCGGAAGCTTTCTAGTTTCAACCGGAACCGGGGACTTTTTCACGGATTTTGCCCGCGCTTTGACAGGGCGAATGATCGGAGGCCCTGCCAAGACAGCAGTCGTTTCCTCGGCGCTAATGGGCATGTTATCGGGCAGTTCGGTGGCTAACGTGGTGACTACGGGCGCCTTCACCATACCGATGATGAAAAAGCAAGGATACCCTTCCCATTTTGCAGGTGCTGTTGAAGCAGCAGCCTCGACCGGCGGCCAGATTATGCCGCCTGTAATGGGGGCGGCAGCCTTCATTATGGTGGAATACACGGGGATACCATACGCTCAGATAATGAAGCATGCTATGCTCCCCGCCTTCCTTTACTTCTTTGCAATATACGTAATGGTGCACATGGAAGCAAAAAAACTGGGACTGGGAGCTCTCAGCAAGGAAGACCTGCCCAATGTGTGGAGAGTCCTGAGATCTAGAGGCTATCTTTTCGTACCCATATTGGCGATTGTGTACTTCCTCTTTAAGGGTTTCACCCCGGCCAGAGCGGCCTTTTGGGCTATCATCCTCCTCATAGCGTTGGCTTTCCTTTTCGACCAAAAGAACAGGAAAAACATGCTTAGCGCCCTGAGAAGCGCTCTGGAGGACGCTCCTGTTGTCGTTGCGCCCGTTACAACCGCTACTGCTGCCGCGGGCATAATCGTGGGAATGATCCTGATTACCGGACTGGGCTTACGGATGACTTCGATCGTGCTCAGTGTCTCAGGAGGCATATTGCCGATTGCATTGGTTCTGACCATGGTCGTAGCATTAGTCCTGGGTATGGGCATGCCATCGTCCAGCGCCTATATCATCATGGCGACTCTTCTTGCCCCTGGACTGATAGAATTGGGAGTATCCACTATCGCTGCGCACATGTTTGCATTCTATTTTGCTTGCATATCAGCAATAACCCCGCCTGTGGCCTTGGCTTCATATGCGGCTGCGGGTATTGCCAATGCGGATACCATGAAAACCGGTTTCGCTGGTTTCAAGCTAGGGATAGCGGCTTTCATCGTCCCCTTTATTTTCGTATATGGCCCCCCGATCTTGTTAATCGGCGATTTTGCGAGCATTCTGCTGGCTGTAACAACCTCGATAGTAGGGGTATTCGCCCTTTCTGCGGCAGTTCAGGGCTGGCTTGTGATCGATCTCAACCCCGCGTTGAGGGTATTGACTTTCTTCGCAGCGCTCTTGCTGATCAAACCAGGGATTACCACGGACCTGATAGGGTTTGCTACTTTGGGAGCGATCTATCTTATTCAACATAAGAACAGCAGGGCGGTTGCGAAAGGAGGAACAGCATAAGGGCACGGCTGCCCTTAGAGGGCAATGAATCGGAGTATTGGAGTACAACATAAATCCAGTTGGAGGGCTGATCCCGGTGAAAAAGGTCCTAATGTCAAAGCTGGCTCATAAAGCAGTCACTGTCTGTGCGGGAGTGAAGAGCGGCGATAAGGTGGTTGTTATAACTGAGGCATCCAGGATGCCCATCGCGGAGGCAGTAGCGGCGGCAGTATATGCCGTTGGCGCGGAACCGATTCTGACGGTAATGGTCCCAAGGCAAAGCGATGGACAGGAACCGCCGCAGCCGATAGCAGAAGCGATGAAAAGCGCCGATGCGTTTATTGCGGTTGTGGGGAAGTCCATTACACATACACATGCGGTAAAGAACGCGACAAAGGGTGGTTCCAAGGGGATTGTGCTGACTCAATTCAGTGAGGATATGATGATCCATGGTGGCCTTGAAGGGGATTTCGAGGCCATCAAGCCGGTATGCAAGGCTATGGCAAAGGCATTGGCGGGCGCAAAGAAGATCAGGCTTACAACCCCCTTCGGCACAGACTTGACTTTCTCGGCGGAAGGAAGAAGAGGCAATTCTCTCTATTGCATGGTAGAAAATGGAGAGTTCGCGCCTGTGCCCACAGTTGAAGCCAATGTCTCCCCGCTAGAGGGCACAGCCAGGGGCAGAATAGTAGCGGACGCGAGTATTCCTTACATTGGCATCGGGCTATTGCATGAGCCTGTGTCTTGCGAAGTTGAAGAAGGGAAAATCATATCCATAAGCGGCGGGAAACAGGCAAAAATGCTGGAAGCCGACCTTGCAAGCAAGAACGATCCCAATGTTTACAACATCGCGGAAATAGGCGTAGGCCTGAATCCCAACTGCAGATTCATTGGATTCATGTTGGAAGATGAAGGCGTTGCGGGAGCAGTGCATATCGGGATAGGCACCAATATTACTTTGGGTGGGGTCATAAAGGCTGCGTGCCACTATGATCTCATCATGACAAAACCAACCATCAATGTGGATGGAAGAATAGTATTGAAAGACGGAGAGGTCTGTCTCTAAGAATAAAGCAGAGCCCCTCGGCGCTAAAGCAGCACCAAGGGGCCGAATGGAGGCCATTATGAAAGACCTTGTGCTAATGAAAGGGGCGCGCAAACTCGCCACTGTATGCGGTAATGTTCGCGCGGGTGAACGAGTAGTAATCGTTACGGATTTCAATAAGGTGGATTTGGCTCAAGCCCTGGCAGCCGTTTGCCTGGAACTGAATGCGGAAGTCGTGGTAAGCGTAATGGAGCCAAGAAAGATGCATAATGAACAATTGCCAGCCGCTGTCTCAGCATCGATGAAGGAAGCGGACATTATCTTTGTCCCGACAACCTGGTCCATAGCCCATACCAAGGCAAGAACCGAGGCCTGCAAAGCTGGTGCAAGAGTGGTTAACTTGCCTGCATTGGAGCGCCAGACGATGATTAGCGGCGGTATTGACCTTGACTTTGAGGCTCAGGCTCCGATGGTCAGGAAAGTAGCCGATAGGTTAACAAAAGCAAAGGTAGCAAGGGTGACAACCGATTTGGGCACCGATATTACGCTTGGGATAGAAGGAAGAGACGGAGCGGCCTTGGTTGGGATGGCTCACGATCGCGGTGTATTTGCCACGGTTCCTGATGTAGAAGCAAGGGTCACGCCAATGGAAGGCACTTCCAATGGCGTGTTTTATGTAGACGGCTCGATTCCCCTGCCGGAGATCGGCCTGATTAAGGAGCCTATCAAGGTTACCGTTAAAGATGGATTTGCAGTCAAGATTGAAGGTGGTCAGGAAGCCGATATTCTGAGGCAAGTCCTGGAAAACGCCAAAGACCCGGCTGCCTACAACATAGCGGAACTGGGCATCGGAATGAACACAGCAGCAAGGCTTATGGGTGTGATGCTGGAAGACGAGGGGTCTTTCGGGACCATCCACATTGCCGTAGGGACAAGCGCGGCATTCGGGGGCAAAGTCAGCACGAATCTGCACCTTGACATGATGATACGGAAGCCCGTTTTGACACTTGATGGCGAAGTAATCCTGGATAGAGGGAAATTGATGATTTAATTGGCTACCCTGATAGACTACGCTGACAGAGTAGCTGGCAGTGTAGCCGGCAGAGTACGCTGAGAGAATACGCTGAGAGAATACGCTGAGAGAATACGCTGAGAGAATACGTTGCGCCGTGATCCATTGTTGCGACCTGCTGTTTACCTTGTTTCTAGCTGGAACAGTAAACTGTCAGGTCGTTTCCCTTTTCACGAGTTCGCAAGTTCGCAAGCACCGACGCGCACATCATCCCAAGCACATGGTATGCAAGTTATGCATCTGCGGGATATGATCTATCAACGTATGGCTGGGATGTATTAGGCGCATGTGTTATACCTGACTGAGTAGACGCTGGTCAGCCGCAATGTGCTACCTAGTCTTTCGCCGCGCGCTGGCGATATGGATGGAACAGAGTCGGACCAGGGTATTGTATAGCGGGCCCTCGGTGTCCAACGGTCTGCGCTCGATGTCCGCAGGGATGAGGGCGTCAAGCAGATCGGGCATCAATGCATCGGTGCCAACGGTAATGAGCCTGACGCCAGCGTCCTGGCTCAGGCCCTTTTTGATCGCGTCCCGCGCTTGAAGGTCTCTCAGCGCGCTTTCATCTGGGTATTTCTCGGTCAGTCGTTGATGCTGGTCGCCATCGTACTCAAAAGCATCCTTGCATATGTAGAGCCGATCATATTCGAGGTTTTCACCGGTCTTGGGGTTTTTGAGGAAGTCAGGCCTGGCGTTGTCGACGTAAATCCTATTCTTGACGCGCAGATCCAGAAACGATTTCATCAGGAATTCGCCTTTGTTGCCTGCGAGTGAGTAGCATAACTCCAGTATCTTCGCCATTTGCTCCTGTGAGGCATGCGGAACCATAGGGATAGGCCGCAGTGAGTTCCCGCGTCCGGGCGCTAGAGCCAACCATCCCAATGATTCCAGGGTGGAGCAGGCACGCGACAGGGTGTCCAACCTAACCCCGACAAGCGAAGCCAGTCGGGTCTTGGTTGACGGCAACAACTCATCTAGGACCACATACGTCGCCCGCTCAAGCGGGCCGATGCCATCCTGCTTAGTCAGCTCTTCGTAAACAAAACTAGAGAGCTTCACCCGAAGTTACTCCTCCTGAGTGCGCCCTCTTAGTCTATCTTACCACGGAATCGCCGCCATGACATCAATCTACGCTTTTCGGGGCACAGCAACTCGGTTCATTCGACCGCCTGGTGTGCGGAAAATCCGTATACTCGACGGCTGAGTACCCGAAAAATGCGGACACTCGGGCGGCGAGTCCCCCGAAAATCCGTAGACTAGCCGCCTAGTGTGCGGAAAATCCGTATACTCGACGGCTGAGTACCCGAAAAATGCG
>JAHDPS010000101.1 GCA_018434225.1 Bacillota bacterium | reverse complement strand
TCCTCAAACTGACTCAATACATGGGCAAGGAGGCAGAGCTCGAGAACCTGATCAAGGCCAAGGGTTTCGAAGACGTTATCGTGTGCCTCTACGACGGCAACGCCGTGGTGTTGGTCAAGTCTAAGGATTTGTCGCAGGCGGACGCCGCCAAGATCGCAGACATCGTCAGCCGGGGAGCAAACCTCAAACCCGAGAGTATAACGCTGGTTCCAAAAATGTAGATCCGGCGAGGCCTGGATTGCTGGCCGGGATCCTGCGGGGGCGTCGTGCGTGCGGCGCCCCTGATGGTGCGCGCGCCCGGCGTTTGGGTTTCCGTCCGGAAAGGAATAGTCTTCCAGAGAGAGAACTAGTGAGTTGCCGGATGGGCAGCCGTGATACGTTGTACCCCCCTGCGTTATTCGCTATAATAGGGATTATTCCAGGCTGGAGCCTTTCCGGCCCGGGAGGTGGACCCGATGGACAAGGCGTCGACAGCGGAAGGAAGTGGCATCGACGCGACCGGCAGTATCAGGATATCGGACGACGTGGTGGCCGTGATCGCCGGCATGTCGTGCACCGAGGTCGAGGGAGTCGCGGGGATGTCTGGAGGGATTGTCGGGGACATTACGGAGATCCTCGGCAAGAAGAGTTTTTCCAAGGGCGTGAAGGTGGAGGTCGGAGAGAAGGAGACGGCCATCGACCTGTTCGTCGTGGTCGAATACGGCGCGAAAATCCCCGAAGTCGCTCAAAGAGTGCAGGAAAACGTGAAGACCGCTGTCGAAGTAATGACGGGGCTGAAAGTAATACAGATTAACGTTCACGTCCACGGCGTGGCCTTTCGCCCCGCCGGCCAGGACGAAACGCGTGTAAAATAGGAGCGGGAGGGATGGGAGCGGTGAGTCTGTTCGATAGGGTGGTGTTGACCCTATATACCTTCTTTCTGACCGTGTTCTCCATCCTGGTTATCCTCACCTCGTTAGGATGGGGATACCCGCTGGCGCTTCTCAACGCGAACCTCGAGACCACACCCGGGAGATGGGGAACGGGCATCGTCAGCGCCGTGTTGCTGACAGCGAGCCTGCGCCTTCTCTACCTCGGATTTCGTAAACGCAAGGGGAGCCAGACTGTCGTGCACGAGACGCCCATGGGCGAGGTCCGAGTATCGCTCGACGCCATCGAGGATCTGATCCGGCGCGTCGGAAGGCAGGTCCAGGGCGTGAGGGAGTCGAGGGCCAGGGTGACCTGCTCGCCGTCGGGCCTCAAGGTGGTAGTCAAGCTGGGTGTCAGCCCCGATATTTCGATCCCGCAGGTTTCGGACGAATTGCAGACGACGATAAAGGACTACGTGAAAAACGTCGTCGGGGTGGATGTCTCGGAAACGCAGGTTCTTGTCGAGACAATATCCACGGAGTCGAAGCGTTCCCGGGTTGAGTGAGAGGCGGATTGGAGTGACCCCGGTGCGGGATAGTATCTGGGAGGAAATCCTGCGTAATCGCGGCAAAGCGCTCGGGGCTGCCGCCGGTCTGATCATCGGCTTGATGATAATGGACTTCGGCGTATTCTGGACGGCATTCATCGTGTTATGCACGTATGCGGGGTACCGGGTTGGTAAGGGGATGGACGACCACAAGGAGAATATCGTGGAGATCCTCGACCGGTGGCTACCGCCGGGCAACAGGTAAGGCCTTCCTACACAGGTGGTTTTCTGTTGGCCGTGGGGGGATCTCTTTGAGGAGGCGGCAAGCAAGGGAACTGGCCCTGAAGGTGCTATTCCAGGTGGACGTGGCCGGGGCGGACGCCGACGAAGCCATGTCCTTTCTGCTGGGGGAGGAAAAGGTCTCCGAGAGGGCGCTGAGGTTCGCCACCGATCTCGTTAGGGGCACACTGGAGCATTTGGATGAAATAGACGCGACGCTCGCGAACCTGTCGCGCGAATGGACCCTCGAGAGGATGGCGAACATCGACAGAAACGTGCTGCGAATCGGGTGCTACGAGCTCATGTACTGCGACGATATACCCGCCAGCGTTGCGATAAGCGAGGCTATCGAGATCTCCAGGAAATACGGCGACGCCGAATCCAGCAGATTCGTGAACGGAATACTCGGCGCGATCGTTCAAAATCTGAACGTAAAGAGTCGCGCCATAGACTAGACTTTGCGACGGGGAGAGGCTACGGGGAGGTTTGTTGAGTGTACAGGGTCCTGGAAAAGCGGGTTTTGAATCCGGCGATCAAGATGTTCATCATTTCCGCCCCATTGATCGCGAAGAAGGCGGAGCCGGGGCAATTCGTTATCGTGAGGAACGGAGAGACGGGCGAGAGGATACCGCTTACTATAGCGGACTTCGATCGCGAGAAGGGCACCATCACCATCGTGTTCCAGGAGGTTGGGAAGACCACGAAAGAACTCGGCCTGCTGGTGGCCGGTGATTCGATGATGGATGTGGTTGGACCGCTCGGGATGGCGGCGGAGCTCCCGGAATCCGGCTGCGTGGCGTGCGTCTGCGGCGGCGTTGGGGTCGCCCCCATGTATCCTAAGGCCAAGGCCATGCATGCGAAGGGCGTCAAGGTGGTCTCGGTGATCGGCGCAAGGTCGCGGGACCTGATCATCATGGAAGACGAGATGAAGGCCGTCTCCAGCGAGATCCACATATGCACCGACGACGGCTCGAGGGGTTTCCACGGTTTCGTCAGCGATAAGCTCAAGGGCCTCATCGAGGAAGGAGCGAAGTTCGACGAGGTCGTTGCTATAGGCCCCCTCCCCATGATGAGGGCCACGGTGGAAGTGACCAGGCCGCTCGGGCTGAAGACCTGGGTGAGCCTGAACCCGATAATGGTCGACGGTACGGGCATGTGCGGCGCGTGCCGCGTGACGGTGGGCGGGGAGACGAGGTTCTGCTGCGTTGACGGGCCGATGTTCGACGGTCACGAGGTGGACTTCAAAGAGGCGATGCGCAGGAGCCAGATGTATTGCGACGAGGAAAAGCGCGCCATGGAGCATCACACCCATCACGCCCAGGGATGTCGCTGCCACGGAGGTGACCGCTGATGGCTGTTCCGCGCACCGCGATGCCGGCTCAGGATCCGAATGTCCGGATCAAGAACTTCAACGAGGTCGCCCAGGGGTATACGGAGGAGATGGCCCTGGCGGAGGCGGGCAGGTGCCTCAACTGCAAGAAGCCGCTTTGCATGCAGGGATGCCCCGTACTGGTGAGGATCCCGGAGTTCATAACCAGGATCAAGGAGAAGGACTATCCCGGGGCCATCCGAGTGATAAAGAGCACCAATAGTCTTCCCGCGATATGCGGTCGCGTGTGCCCCCAGGAAGAGCAGTGCGAGAAATACTGTATCCTCGGGAAAAGGGGAGAACCGGTTGCCATAGGCCGGCTCGAGAGGTTCGCCGCCGACATGGAGATACGGGCGGGCGTCGAGAAACCGGCGGTACCTCAATGGAACGGCAAGAAGGTCGCGGTCATAGGATCGGGACCGGCTGGGTTGACCTGCGCAGGCGACCTTGCGAAGCTAGGATACAAGGTGACGATATTCGAGGCGTTGCACGCGCCCGGCGGCGTCACCATATATGGTATTCCGGAATTCAGGCTCCCGAAGTCGATCGTGAACGGCGAGGTCGAGTACGTGAAAAGCCTCGGCGTGGAGCTCATCACGGACGTCATCGTCGGCAGGGCTATCGCCATCGACGAGCTCATGGAAGGCGGCTACTCCGCGGTATTCCTGGGCACGGGGGCGGGGCTTCCGAAGTTCATGGAGATACCGGGGGAGAACCTCAACGGCGTGTATTCCGCCAACGAGTGGCTGACCCGCACCAACCTGATGAAGGCGTACCTGTTCCCTGAATACGACACGCCGCTCAAGGTGGGGCGCAGGGTGGCCGTCGTCGGCGGCGGCAACGTGGCCATGGACGCCGTCAGGTGTGCCCTGAGGCTCGGCGCCGAAGAGGCCCACATCGTTTACCGCCGGAGCGAGAAAGAGATGCCGGCGAGGCTAGAGGAGCTGCACCACGCCAAGGAGGAGGGGGTAATCTTCCACCTCCTGACCAACCCGGTGAGAGTGATAGGGAACGAAAAGGGCTGGGTAACCGGCCTGGAGTGTGTCAGGATGGAACTAGGCGAACCCGACGCGTCGGGGCGGCGCAGGCCCGTCGAGGTCAAGGGATCGAACTTCGTCATCGAGGTCGATACCGTCGTTATGGCCCTTGGGACGACGCCCAACCCCGTTCTTTCGAAGTCGACGGACGGTCTCAAGACGCACGATTGGGGCGGCCTCATAGCGGATGAGGAAACAGGGGCCACCACCAAGCCCGGGGTGTACGCGGGCGGGGACGCCGTGACCGGCTCCGCGACGGTTATTCTCGCGATGGGCGCGGGGAAGAAGGCTGCGGCGGCCATCCACGATTATATTCAGCGGAAGGGCGCGTAAGCGAGGGTCTGCAAAATGGCGACCGGATCCAGGGCGAACCTGCTGTGGCCTGGTATAAACGTAGTCAGCGTAACGGAACTCACCAGGCGCATCAAGAAGATGTTGGACTCGGACCCCCTATTGAAGGGGGTTCTTGTCAAGGGCGAGGTATCGAATTTCAAGCGGCACTCGTCCGGTCACTTGTACTTCACACTCAAGGACGAGTCGTCGGCCATCAGGTGCGTGATGTTCCGGTCGAGCGCGCAATCCCTCGTCTTCCAGCCGGAGAACGGGATGGCGGTGATCGCGGCCGGTTATGTGTCAATATACGAGCGTGACGGCCAGTACCAGTTGTACGCCGAGTCGTTGCAGCCGGAGGGGATAGGGTCATATCACCTCGCGTTCGAGCAACTGAAAAAGAAACTCGAGGCGGAGGGGCTCTTCGATCCCGGGCGCAAGCGTCGCCTGCCCCTCTTGCCCAGGCGCATCGGGATCATAACCTCGGCGCGAGGCGCGGCCATCCGTGACATAATATCGATCTCGAAGAGGCGTTTCCCGGGAGTCAGCCTAGTGATCGGCGACGTCCCCGTTCAGGGGGACGAGGCGGCTTCGAGGATGGTTACCGCCCTGAAACTGATGAACGGGGTCGATGGAGTCGACGCTATAATCGTGGGCAGGGGCGGCGGTTCGGTCGGGGGACTGTGGGCTTTCAACGACGAGGGATTGGCTAGGGCGATAGCCTCTTCGAGGATACCCGTGGTTTCCGCCGTGGGACACGAAACCGATTTCACCATCGCGGACTTTGTGGCCGACTTGAGGGCGCCGACCCCGTCCGCAGCGGCGGAACTCGCAGTCCCGGATGTGAGCGAATTGAACGCGAGGATATCGGACAGGCTGACGGCCATGACCAGGGTGGTGCGCAGGCGCATCCAGTCCGGCCGAGAGTTGCTCAGGTCGGCCGCCGACAGGCCGGTGTTTACCCGCCCTCGGTATGTCCTCGACGAGCGCAGGCAGGCGCTGGATGACCTGGTGCGCGACATGGGCGCTGCGATGAGAAGGAGACTCACGGCGGCCGGGGCCGCGCGCGACCTACTGGCCGGAAGGCTCGACGCGCTCAGCCCTCTGGGGGTGCTGAGGAGGGGTTTCAGCGTTTGCAGGAGATGCGGCGACGGCAGAATAGTGACCAGCGTGAGCCAGGTCGAGCCGGGCGATTCGGTGACGGTGACAGTCACGGACGGGGAGTTCATGGCCGCGGTCGGGAGAAAGGGGGACCCCCGGTGAATCCAGAGAACGAAGCGGACCTCACGTTCGAGGAAGGCATGAAGCGACTGGACGACATTGTGCGCAAGATGGAGGATCTGGAGCTCGGCCTCGACGAATCGCTCAGGTTGTTCGAAGAGGGCGTGAGGTTGTCAAGAGCCTGCTCGAAGAGGCTCGACGAGGCCGAGCACAAGATAGAAAGGCTGCTCGAAGGCAGGGACGGCAAGCCATGCACGCTTCCAATGGAGGACGCCGATAAATGAGCCGCGACCCGGATCCGCGGGGCGATGCCATGGGATACGTAAGGAGCCATGCTTCGCTGGTCGAGCGGCGCCTGGATGAGATGATCCCCTCCGGCGAAATCAATGCTGGGTCGGGGTCCGGATCCGCCCCGCGGACTATCGTTGACGCGATGAGATACAGCCTGTTCAGCGGGGGGAAACGGCTGAGGCCGGTGATGTGCGTCGCCGCGTGGGAGGCGGTCGGGGCGGGCGGTGGCAGAGCGGCCGCGCTCGATGTGGCGTGCGCCATTGAGATGATCCACACGTATTCGTTGATACACGACGACCTCCCGTGCATGGACGACGACGATTTTCGACGGGGAAAGCCCACGACCCATCAGGTGTTCGGCGAGGCCGTGGCTGTTCTAGTGGGGGACGCGCTACTGACGCTCGGGTTCGAGGTGATCGCTCGCGCGGCGGCCCGCGCGCGCGGGGTCGGTCGAGCCGTTATGCGCCGGCGCCTGCTCGAGGTCGTGATCGAGGTCGCGAGCGCTGCGGGACCATCGGGGATGGTCGGCGGCCAGGTGATCGACATAGGCATGACGGCGGGGAAAGCGGCGGACGAGGCGACGATCGAGCGGATGAACGTCATGAAGACGGCCCGCCTGTTCTCAGCATCGGTGTCGGCGGGGGCCATGGTGGCCGGCGCTTCCGGGGCCGAGATATCGGCCCTCAGGGCGTTCGCGCGGGACTTCGGGCTGGGTTTCCAGATCGCCGACGATATCAGCGACGCGGCCGGCGAACGTGATTCGGTCAAGGCATCTTACGTCCGGGCGCTGGGGATCGAAGGGGCGCGGAGGGTCGCCCTGGAGTCGATCGATCGCGCCGTGGCCCACCTGGACTATTTTGGGGAGAGGGTGTGGGCCCTGCGGGGGATCGCGGGACTGACCGCCGCAAAGGTCGCGGAAGGAGCGAGGGAGAGGTAGTGGGCCTCCTACAGAACAGGGCGTTCCTGGCGTCCACATTGTCGTGGGTTACGGCCCAGGCGGTGAAGGTTATCCTTTCGTATATGCAGCACAGGAAGATAGATTTCAGGCAGTTCGTGAGCGCCGGCGGGATGCCGAGCTCGCACGCCGCTTCGGTCTCGTGCCTCACCGTGATAGTGGCGAGGGAGTACGGTCTCGCCAGCACCGAGCTGGCCATTGTGATCGTCTTCGCGCTTATTGTGATGTACGACGCCGCCGGCGTAAGGAGGGCCGCCGGCAGGCAGGCCGCGGTGTTGAACAGGATAGTGCGAGAGGTCCACGCGTTGAAGGGACTGAGGAACGAGAGATTAAGGGAACTGCTAGGGCACACCCCGATCGAGGTGATCGCCGGAGCGGCGCTTGGCATAAGTATAGCTTTCATCGCGGGATAG
>JAHDPS010000232.1 GCA_018434225.1 Bacillota bacterium | reverse complement strand
CTGGAGTCCGAGCGCGTCTCAGTAATCAAGCTCCTGAGCTGAGCTCTGTAACTACCACCACGAGGAAGTTCCTGCCAAGAAGCATTTTGTCTCAGTAATCAAGCTCCTGAGCTGAGCTCTGTAACAAATCCGATTCTCCGGATGTGGGGCAAAGAGGTCACTGTCTCAGTAATCAAGCTCCTGAGCTGAGCTCTGTAACCGAGAGCGGGAGCCTTGAACCACAGGGCTTCCCGCTCTCAACTCCATCCGGATTCTCGACTATCGGGATCCTGCGCGAAAACTGCCGTTTGCGTCGAAACTAGACGGCGATGTCTTCAGCATCCGCCTTCTTCTTCTTGTTCTTGAACCTGTTCTTTTTGGCGGCAATTTTGGCCAATTCGCCCGCCCCGTCAAGGCCCCTCGCAACCAGGTTCTTCGCGGCGTTCCAGTCCTGATCCCAGAGGCTATCGCACTCCGGGCAGGTCCGGTGGATATGATTCGCCGCGTCGAACTTCTCAGTATGCCCGCAGAACGAGCACTCCTGAGTGGTAAAGGGCGCTTCCACAAACCTCAACGCAACGCCGTCCCGCAGGCAGGTTGTGAAGATAGCGTTCCGCAGAGTGCTCACTGCGGCTATCGTCCTCTGATGGTCAGCGGGCAGCACCATGCGCGGTCCATCCTCAGCCGGAGGCTTGACCTGCATCTCGGTCAGGTCGAGTTGCTCCAGAACCACCTCGTAATACGTGCGGGCTATGGAAAGGGCAAACAGCCGATACACCTCGCGCCGCCGCCGTCGAAGCTGACTATCCAAGTTGAGACGCCAGTTGTTCAGGTGGTTCTGGCGCGTCTGCCATTCCTTCAGGTAAGCTACTATTTCGTGGTCGCCCGGGAACCGGTTCTTGTCCCACTCATGGACAACACGAAGGAGCCTGTTTCGGGACGGCCAGTAAGGAAGCCCTTCAGTCGCCTTGCGGAGCCAATCTGGGACAGTCGGTTGCGCCTTCATCCATGTCTGGAGGGTTGCCTTGGCGTCGTTGAAGTGCTTGTCCCTGATGGACTCAAGGTCTTTGCACTTCGCGAACTGGGCCAGCATCGCGCTGGGGATGAACAACTCCCCGCTCCGCATGTCGGCATCGAGCCGGACGTACTTGCGAATGACCCTGGGGAACTGGACGGCGTTCTCTCCTTCGCCGTACCAGTAGGCGACTCGGAGACCCTTCTGGGTGAGCCGCCATCCTAGGTCTACCCCCACAATGCCGTTGTTTCGGGCGTTCCGAGGGGCCTGGGAGGGTTCGTCAACCACGAGCACAACCTTGTACCCGTACTTGAAGTCGTACTCAGATCCGTCCTTCCTGTACTGGTACTTCGTTCCCTTGACCGCCTCTCGAAGCACGCAGGCGGTTTGTATCCGGCCGTTTTCCGGGAGGGAACGGTGCATGACCATTGGCAGCTCTACCCACAGGGGCTTCCCGTTCTCGCTCCGCACACGGAGCCGGATTTTCGTCCGGCAGAGCCTCCTTCGCTCAGCACGAACAGGGTGGGTCCAGGCGTCTTTCGCTACAGGATCGATCTGCAGCCTTGTGTCGTTGCCGAAGACTTCGGAAACCGGCAGGCCGTACTGAAACCGTACCCCGCACTTTCCCTCGCCGGCAGACTCGTGAATCTGCAGCTCCTTCCGCTGTTTCAGCGTCAGTGAGCGTGCGGCAACGTAAGAATTTACGACCTCTTCCCGGTTGCCCCACCAGAGTCCACTGGCATGAGCCACACGGGAAACGGCCGCCATGCGCTTCTTGTTCAGTGCCTCGATTTCCCGCTTGTGCTGGGCCTTCACCGCTTCTCTCTTCTCCTTGAGGACTGGGGTGAGGGCCTTCATCTTGGCTTTGATGTCTTTGACCTCCGCTATCAGGCCGGCCACGTCAGCCTTGGCGCTTCGAGGAAGCCTCTTTGCCAGTTTCGCCGCCTTCACGGACTTGCGACGCGCCCTGATCTCGTCGCATAGGCCCTTGTTATGGGCCTTCAAATCCTCCATTAGAAGATCCTCGGGTAGGGCGGTCTCAGTGCGGTAATTACGGCGGTCTTCTCGGTCAATCTCGACGAGCTCGTTCCAGAGGGCATTGCGGCGCTCGATTTCGGCCACCAGCACATCTTCCCCAACCGTGGGCGCAAGGCAGCCATACTCATAAGCTCTGTACATGAGAATCCCTCCAAAGCTTTTCGTGATGTCTCGGCGAGAAAGCCCCCGAGACGGGCTCTCTTAGTGGAGCGATCTCCTTTCATTCTGCTACTGAAATAAGCCGCGCCAACACGCGGCGCGGCTTTTCTAATCTTTTGACGCCCCAGGATCATGTCCAAAGAGGCAGGTAAGTGGATTACGCACACAAGGATACTCTAGTAGGACAAATAGAAGTCCGGGGCCGTGCGGCCCACTGGAAATTTGGAGCTCTGAGGTATGTCGTGAGGAGGGTGGCCTACCTGGGCCAGACTTGGAGGATTGTTACCACAAGAGCGACCAACCCAATAGATGCACCGTTGACAGCAAGAACAAAATTGCGCATCTTACTCGACTCTTCTACGATGCGCTTGTCAATCCTGTTTTCGACCTCCATGATCCTTTTCTCGATGCGTTCCGCGAGAACCTCAAAATCGGTCTTCT
>JAHDPS010000343.1 GCA_018434225.1 Bacillota bacterium | reverse complement strand
GGCGAGTGACTCTATGAACCAGCCCGTCTGAAAGAGGGATGCACCCGCATGGAAGACGCGCAGCATGACGATGTAGGTCATGATATCGTAAATGGAGCTTATCGGCCCGAACACGAGCATGAAACGGCGTATGAAGTCGACGTCCCAACGCCTGGGCGATTTGATCGAGTCTTCGTCAACGCGATCGGTGGGGATGCTGGCCTGCGAGAAATCGTACAGGACGCTGTTCAGTAGGATCTGCACCGGGAGCATGGGGAGAAACGGCACCAGCAGCGATGCTACCGGGACACTGAACATGTTTCCGAAATTCGAGCTCGTACCCATCATGATGTATTTCATGGTATTGGCGAACGTCCGCCGGCCCTCCACGATGCCCTGCTTGAGGATATGGAGACCCTCTTCGAGGAGGACTATGTCGGCGGCCTCCTTCGCGACGTCGACCGCGTTGTTGACAGAGATACCCACATCCGCGGCGTGGAGCGACGGGGTGTCGTTGACGCCGTCGCCCATGTATCCCACGACATGTCCCGACCGCTTGAGAACCCCGATTATCCGGTTCTTCTGCTCGGGGCTTAGCCTGGCGAATACCGTGGTCGACCGCGCACGCAGGCCCAGGTCATCATCAGATAGGCCGTCGAGGTCCTGGCCGGTGAGTACTCCGTGTACATCGAGGCCGACCCGGTCGCATATCCTCCGCGTAACGAGCTCGTTGTCCCCGGTGAGTATCTTGACGGCAACCCCGAGTTCCTTGAGGTCCCTGAGCGACTCTTCCGCGCTCGGTTTCGGCGGATCGACAAACGACACGTAACCCGCGAAAATGAGGTCTGTCTCGTCCCTGGTGGAATACACCGTCCGCACGTCGTCGATCGGGCGATAGGCGACCGCAACGGCGCGGTACCCCTCGGCGGACATTGTCAGGAACCGGCCATAGGTGAGGGACTTCATGTCGGGGGTCAGGTTACCGACTGTGCCGCCCATCTCGATTTGCCGGCACGCATCGAGCACCCTTTCGGGAGCCCCCTTGGTTACCAGGAGCCGCCCCCCGGCCTTTTCCACGATCACGGACATCCGGCGCCGGGTGAAATCGAAGGGCACCTCGTCCACTTTCGCCCAGCCTTCCAGGTTTCCGTTCTCGAAGCCGGCGATGGCGGAGTCCATGGGGTTCTTGAGGCTCGCCTGGAAGATACTGTTCAGCCTGACCAGTTGCAGGACATGCTGGGAGACACATCCCGAGGCGTCCACGAATTCCCTGAGCTTCAGATGCCCTTCGGTAAGGGTGCCTGTTTTATCCGTGCACAATACATCCATGCTGCCGAGGTTCTGGATAGACTGGAGATGCTTGACGATGACCTTGCGGCGGGCCATGGCTGCGGCGCCGGCGGACAGGTTTATGGTGAGGATCATCGGCAGGAGCTCCGGGGTGATGCCGACCGAAACCGCCACCGCGAAAAGCAGTGAGTCCAGAAACCCATGCCTAAGGAATACGTTCATCCCGAAAATCAATGTCACCAGGAACGCGATCACCCGCAGCAGCATACTCGTGAATTCCCTGATGCCTCTCTGGAACTCCGTTTCCGGGCGCTCGATGTCGAGGCTCCCGGCCAGCCGACCGAACTCTGTTTGCGCTCCGGTGCCTGTAACCAGGGCGTCCGCGGTGCCGCTGACGACGTGGGATCCGGAGAAGATGGCGTGGTGCATGTCGGGGAGCGACATGCCACCGCCGGGTTCTTCGCATGGGGTCTTTTCGACCGGCAGCGACTCACCGGTGAGGACCGACTGGTCGACGAAGAAGTCTTTCGCCGAGAGCACCCTGGCGTCGGCGGGGATGATATCCCCCACCCCGAGATGGATCGCGTCGCCGGGGACAACCTCGGATGTCGGGATTTCGATGGTAACGCCGTCCCTGATGACGGCAGCCGTCACAGCCACCTGCCTGGCGAGTTTACGGGCTGTTTCTTCGGATTGATATTCCTGAAAGAACTGCAAGGCCACGCTCAACAACACCATAGCGGCGATCATTATGGCGCCTCGCAGTTCACCGAGGAACCCCGAGACGAGACCCGCTATGACCAGTAAGAGGACCAGGGGCTGGAGGAAAAGCGAGAGGAACTTCAACACCGGCGGCCTCGACGGCCTGTAAGCAAGCACATTGGGGCCATATCGCTCGAGCCGCTCGGCGGCGTCTTCGCGGCTCAACCCTGCCGGGCTGGAGGCAAGACGAAAAAACACCTCTGGAAGCGGGAGATTGAGGGCGCTCTCGTCGTGAGAATGGTGATTCTGGGTGAAATGGTTGAGCGTGAAGGCAAACATCATAAGCGCCTCCCGCGGTCGGGGAGGCGCGTCGGCTCACGACAAATCGGCTAACGTCGCTATGGCGACGCCCGCCCCCGATCGATGATGCACGTGCTTCTCGGCCACTCGGGACTACTATCGTCCACTTGTTTCACACCTCGGCCTCAGGATAATCCCGGAGACTGTCTGTGTCAACTACGAACAGTGCCGGG
>JAHDPS010000138.1 GCA_018434225.1 Bacillota bacterium | reverse complement strand
GGATATTCTGCTTGTCGGCGGGTATCGCGATGTCCTCGATGCCTATCGTAGTCCCCGCCCTCGTAGCGAACGAGAATCCCAACTCTTTGATCGCGTCCAGGACCTCGGCGGTCTTTGCCGCGCCGTGCCTCCTGTAGCAGCCGGAGACCAATCTGGTCAGCATCTTCCTGTCGATGACATCCTCGATGCCGCGCATGTCCTCCGGCAATCTCGAGTCCACCATGGCCCTGCCGAGGGTTGTCTTGGATCTCTTGCCATTGATAACGATCTCGATCGGCGACTGCAGATCCAGATCCCCTTCATCGTACGCCAGGAGCGCCTCGTCAAGATCCCTGAACGACTTCCCTCTCCCCTTACCGTCCGGCTTCTCGATGGTCAGATAGTACGAACCCAACACCATGTCCTGGGTGGGCGTCACTACCGGCGAGCCGTCCTTCGGATTGAGGATGTTGTGCGCCGAAAGCATGAGTATCCTCGCCTCGGCCTGCGCCTCAGCGGATAGCGGCACGTAGACGGCCATCTGGTCGCCGTCGAAGTCGGCGTTGTAGGCCGTGCACACCAGCGGGTGGATCTGTATGGCGCGCCCCTCCACGAGCACCGGCTCGAAGGCCTGTATGCCCAACCTGTGGAGGGTCGGCGCCCGGTTCAGCAACACCGGATGCTCCTTGATGACCCCCTCCAGGACGTCCCAGACCTCCGGCTTCACGCGCTCTACCATCCGTTTGGCGCTCTTGATGTTGTGAGCCAGGCCGTCCTTGACGAGTCTCTTCATCACGAACGGTTTGAACAGCTCGAGAGCCATCTCCTTGGGCAGCCCGCACTGGTGGAAGTTCAGCGACGGGCCGACGACGATGACTGAACGCCCCGAATAATCGACTCGTTTCCCCAGGAGGTTCTGGCGGAAACGGCCCTGCTTGCCCTTCAGCATATCGCTCAGGGACTTGAGCGGGCGGTTACCCGGGCCCGTCACCGGCCGGCCTCGCCTGCCGTTATCGATGAGCGCATCCACGGCCTCCTGGAGCATCCTCTTCTCGTTGCGGACTATGATATCGGGAGCACCCAGGTCGAGCAGCCTCTTGAGCCGGTTGTTCCGATTTATAACGCGCCTGTACAGGTCATTAAGGTCGGAGGTGGCGAAGCGCCCGCCGTCCAGTTGGACCATAGGTCTCAGTTCCGGCGGGATCACCGGTATCACGTCCAGGACCATCCAATCCGGTCGGTTCCCCGATTTACGGAACGATTCGACGACCTCCAGGCGCCTGATCGCCCTGACCTTCCTTTGCCCGCTTACCTGGCGGAGCTCCTGCCGAAGTTCCCTGGACAGTTTGTCGAGGTCGATCGCTTCGAGCAATCTCTTGATCGCCTCGGCGCCCATCCCCGCCTTGAAGCCGCTCCCGTATTTTTCGCGGGCTTCCCGGTACTCGCCCTCTGACAGCAACTGCTTCAGCACGAGCGGGGTGTCACCCGTCTCGGTCACGATATAGGAAGCGTAGTACAGTACCTTCTCGAGCGCCCTCGGGGACATATCCAGGAGCAGCCCCATCCTGCTGGGGATCCCCTTGAAGTACCATATGTGAGACACGGGGGCGGCGAGTTCGATGTGCCCCATACGCTCGCGCCTGACCTTGGACCGCGTGACCTCCACGCCGCATCTGTCGCAGATGATCCCCTTATACCTTACCCTCTTGTACTTCCCGCAATGGCATTCCCAGTCCTTGGTCGGACCGAATATCCTCTCGCAGAACAGGCCTTCCCTTTCGGGCTTGAGCGTCCTGTAGTTGATGGTCTCGGGCTTCTTGACCTCTCCTCTCGACCAGTGCCTGATCTGGTCGGGCGACGCAAGACCTATCCTGATGGAATCGAAGTTGTTGATATCCAGCAACGACCTCTCCTCCCAGCGTGTTAGTCCTTAATATCGACGGGCTTGTCGGCCTCGTCGGCTCGCTCGTCATTCTCCGGCGCCGCTTCGAGAAGGCCTATCTCCGACTCGATTTCCATCTTCGACGGCTTCCGGGACTCTTGCTTGGTCTTAAGGGTCTTCTTCTTCTTGCGCTCCGCTGTACGCTCCTCGTCGCGCTCCGCCGGTACCTCCAACGGCTTATCGTCCGGGATTTCCGGGATATCGATGTCCTCCGGCGGCCGGTCGCTCGCTATTTGCTCGCTCATTAAAGTCTCCGTCTGCAGAGGCATTTCCAGCGCACTGTTATCTGTAAGGGGCTCCTCCTCGATGATCTTGTGCGCCTCATCGTCGGCGCCATCCCCGCTTTCAACGACATCTTCGGGCAGGAATATCTCGCCCTCCTCGACGACCATGGAGTCGCCGTCTTCCTCGGCCAGGAAATCCTCATCGCTATCCGCTTCGGATTCCATCTCGGCAGCCCCGTCTCCGCGTCCGGGCGGATTAGGCATTCGTAGAGTCTCGCCCTCGATGGGTATCTCCAGTTCCCTGGCTGTTTCCGTGATATCCTCTTCCGTCTCCTTCATCTCGATCTCCCGGGCATCCTCTGATAGGATCCTCACGTCCAGTCCAAGGCTCTGGAATTCCTTGATGAGGACTTTGAACGACTCGGGAACGCCCGGCTCCGGCACATTCTCTCCCTTGACGATAGCCTCGTACGTCTTCACGCGGCCGACGATATCGTCCGACTTGACCGTCAGGAGTTCCTGGAGCGTGTAAGCGGCCCCATAAGCCTCGAGCGCCCATACCTCCATTTCTCCAAACCTCTGTCCCCCGAACTGGGCCTTACCGCCCAGGGGCTGCTGCGTGACCAGGGAATAAGGCCCCGTGGACCTGGCGTGGATCTTATCGTCCACGAGATGCGCCAGTTTCAGCATGTATACGTACCCGACGGTGACCCTGTTGTCGAAGGGCTGGCCGGTCCGGCCGTCGTACAGGATTGACTTGCCGTCGTCGGAGAGCCCCGCCTTTTTCAGATAATTCATTATCTCTCTCTCGCCGGCGCCGTCGAATACGGGACTCGCAACCCAGAATCCAAGTACCCGGGCCGCCCAGCCGAGGTGACACTCCAGTATCTGACCCAGATTCATCCTCGACGGCACCCCGAGCGGATTCAGCACTATCTCAACCGGCGTCCCGTCGGGCAGGAACGGCATGTCTTCCTCCGGGAGTATCCTCGCTATGACGCCCTTGTTCCCGTGACGGCCGGCCATCTTGTCTCCGACGCTTATCTTTCGCTTCTGCGCAATGTACACCCTGACCAGCTGGTTGACCCCCGGCGCCAGTTCATCTCCGTTCTCGCGTGAAAACACCTTCACGTCGACTACTATCCCGCTTTCCCCGTGGGGCACCCTGAGCGAGGTGTCTCGAACCTCCCTCGCCTTCTCGCCGAATATCGCCCGCAGGAGTCTTTCCTCGGCGGTCAACTCGGTCTCGCCCTTCGGAGTGACCTTGCCTACCAGGATGTCGCCCGGCCGGACCTCCGCGCCGATCCTGATGATCCCGCGGTCATCCAGGTCCTTCAGTACGTCCTCGCCCACGTTGGGGATATCCCTCGTTATCTCCTCGGGACCGAGCTTGGTGTCGCGGGCATCGCATTCGTACTCTTCGATGTGGATCGAAGTAAACACATCATCCTTGACGAGCTTCTCGCTGATCAGGATGGCATCTTCATAGTTGAAACCCTCCCACGGCATGAACGCCACGAGGACGTTCCGGCCGAGGGCGAGTTCTCCCTGATCCGTGCATGGGCCGTCCGCGATGATGTCGCCCTTTTCCACGCGCTGGGACGGCACCACTATCGGCTTTTGATTCATGCACGTGCCCTGGTTGGACCGGGCGAACTTCATCAAGGGGTACCTATGAGACCCGCCCGAATCCGTCCTTATCACGATCTCGTCGGCCGTGGCCTTCTCGACAATACCCGAGTCCCGAGCGATGATGACTACCCCGGAGTCGCGCGCCGACCTGTATTCCATCCCGGTACCGATGAGCGGGGCCTCGCTGCGCACGAGCGGTACAGCCTGACGCTGCATGTTGGACCCCATCAGGGCGCGGTTGGCGTCGTCGTGCTCCAGGAACGGGATCAGCGCGGTCGCTATGCTGACGACCTGTTTGGGCGATACGTCCATGAAGTCGACCTGATCGGCCGGCACTTCCAGGATTTCGTCCCCGTATCTGGCCGGCACGTGCGGCTCCACGAAACGACCGTCCGCGTCGAGCGTCTCGTTAGCCTGCGCGACGACCCCTTCGTCTTCCTCGTCCGCGGTGAGATACACGACCTCGCGCGTGACGATCCCCTTATCCTTATCCACCTTGCGGTAGGGCGTTTCGATGAATCCAAATTCGTTGATCCTCGCGTAAGTGCTCAACGAGCCGATCAGTCCGATGTTAGGGCCCTCGGGAGTCTCGATCGGGCACATCCTGCCGTAGTGAGAAGTGTGCACGTCGCGCACCTCGAAGCCGGCCCTCTCCCTGCTCAAGCCACCGGGGCCGAGCGCGCTGAGGCGTCTCTTGTGAGTCAATTCGGCCAGCGGATTCGTCTGATCCATGAACTGCGACAACTGGCTGGAACCAAAGAACTCCTTCACGGAAGCTACGACGGGCCGGATATTGATGAGCGCCTGGGGCGTTATAATATCCACATCCTGTATCGTCATGCGCTCGCGGACGACCCGCTCCATCCTAGCCAGGCCGATCCGGAACTGGTTTTGCAGGAGTTCCCCTACGGAACGTAGACGCCTGTTCCCCAGGTGATCGATGTCGTCTAGTCCCCCGACGCCCTTGAACAGCGTGATGAGATGGCTTATTGAAGCGCATATGTCTTCCCTGGTGATAGTCCTCACGCTGGTGTCGGGAGCGCCGTTCGATATGACCTTGACGATACTCTGATCCCTTGTCTGGACCTCGATCCGCGTTATGCCGGCGGCCTCGATCCTATCCGCCAGCTTCCTATCTATTACGGTCCCGGCCTCGGCGATAAGTTCCCCTGTGACGGGATGGTTGACGACCTGTGCCGTGGTTGTGCCTACTATCCTCCTGCGGAGCGATAGTTTCTTGTTGAGTTTATACCTGCCGACCCCGGCGAGATCATACCGTCTCGGCTCAAAGAATAGACCCTCCAACAGGCTTCGAGCGTTCTCTATAGCAGGAG
>JAHDPS010000243.1 GCA_018434225.1 Bacillota bacterium | reverse complement strand
TTCTGCTGAGGGGCACGGTCACAGGCAAAGAGCCGAAGAATACCGCAAATGTGCCTCCTACACCTGGCTGGATTCGGGTCACCCTGTTGAGGTTGACTATGAATGATTTGTGGGTTTGAATGAAAGAAGGGTCCGCTAGGACCTTGGTAGCTTGCGTGAGCGTCATCCGTACCCGGACTCTCCGATTCGGCAAATGGATCACAACATCTTTTGACTCCTTTTCAAAGAAAAGGATGTCCCTTGTCTCAAAGAATTCATATCCATGCTCACTCCGAACACATACCCGAGTCACTGCGAGCATCCCCTTCGGACACGATGCTGATCTGCTATTCGCTCGACTCGACTTGGGCATCCGGTCCCGCCAATCCTCCAGACGACACCTTGAGGAATTGGTTCCATGTGGATACAGAAATGGCGGTGTCGTCCATCTTGCCAGTGTGCGCCCGTAGGTATTCCCTGTTACTGTTACTGCAGAGGCTCCGCCCATATGCATGGGGAAGATGCCCGCCACATCGGTCCTGCGCATGGCTACCTTATGCTACCACAAGCGAGCCAACATACCAATTCTGACACAGGTAACTATGATTAGCAGTTTACACCAGTTCACGGGATGTGCGCCCAGGGACTGGCCCAACGGTGATCCGCCCCCGCAACCAGTAGCCATCGTGTAACCACTCATGCTATGATGACGCTGCCGGAATGGTAACCCATGGATATGCCTACCCCCGGCCGGTTGCGCTGAGCCTGCGAACGACGACGGGCTGGCTCCGCAAGGACGGAAGGCCAATCGGGAAGGTGATGGGCGACGCCGTCAAGGAGTCCGTCAACTCCCTCCTGATGATCGGTGGATTCATCATACTATTCTCCGTCGTTGTGAGGATCCTCGACATGGTGGGGATCGTAGAGGCACTGTCCGCGGGCCTTGTGGCCAGGGTGATGGCCGCCAGCGCTGTCATCGCCTGGAGCGGGTTCTCCGTCCACGCACAGGTGGCCGCTGTGACTCAGGGCACCGACATTCGTATGGGGGTGTACACTGTGGCGAGCGGCGCCCTCCTGGGCCTCTCACTCATCCTCTCCATCCTGCGGCTGCCGCAGGTCACCTTCACCTGGATAGGCCGCCCGAATGGATTGCTTTTCAACAAACTCCAACAAGAAAATGCCCATCCTGATTAAGCGGAATGGGCGAATAAGAATCTATGTACCGATTCACAATAGCTTTTCTGCCAGCTTCATACGCCGGTCAACATCCAGCTTGCCGAACACCGTACGCAGATGATATCGCACGGTATTTTGCGTAATAGCGAGCCGCTGGGCAATTTCAGTATTTCGAAGCCCTTGCGCCGCCAGGAGGGCGACCTCCCTCTCCTTGGGCGTCAAATCGTCGGGCAGTCCGACGGTTTCCACGATGGTTACAATATGTTGGCTCAGCCTGCGCCCGGCGAGGTTAAGCTGACTTCTCAGCTTAAGAAAGGCGGGCAGGAAGGAAGGGTATGATTTTTTCACGATTGGATCAAGAAATCCCCCGAGAAGCTGCATATAAGACCCAAGGGGGAATATGAGCCCGTCCGGCAGCGTCCTGTCCACCGCATGCTGAATAAACATATCCGCCCTGGCTTTGTCGCCCATGTTCAGATACGCCGTGGCCACAGTGAGCGCCAGCAACGCATCCAATACTGGTGAAGTCTTGATTCCCTTCGGATAACGCACCTCGGCAAAACCGATTAAGCGGGCGATTTCTCCCTTGCGGCATAGATACTGGGCATGAACGAAATGGGCGAATGGCAAGATCTGCGGTAAAGGACGAAGTCTCTCGAAATCGCCTGTCTTCAGCCAGTCCGCAATATTGTCGGGATGCGTTAATTCCAAGAGTAGGATTCCGCGCATGGCGTCAATCATGCTTTGGATAGAAGCGGAGTCTCTTGATCTCTTATTCGCAAGAGACATGGCGTCGATTGCTCTCTGCCAACCATCCGCGTCGCCCTTACACAAAGCGATATGCCCCAACAGAAGCGCCGAAGCCAGAACGATGGCAGTCTGTTTCTTTGCCTGCGCCGCATACAGAGCTTTATATGCGAATATTTCCGATGTACTCAAATCCCCGCAGTAAAACAACATCTCAGCACGGTATGAAATGTCCGCCCCTGTGCCGTTACCGCCCGTGAGCGAGGCATAGAGAGGAATGAATTCATCCAAGAGTCGCGCTTCTTCCTGCGCGTTGCCCGGCTCGGTGTGATAGATGGAGAATATGCCGAGGCTTGCAAAAGGAAAGAGCGACGAGGGTAAGATCACCCGCGAGCATTTGCCTTGAAAATACGGCGCGGCTTCCTTAAGAACGGCAATCATTTCGCTCAAATGGGGATGATGCCTAAAAGAGGATAGAAGCAGCCATTCGCCATAAAGCTCCGGCTCGTCCCGCCGCGCTTTCACGAGAGGGAGAAGACTGTCAAGCAGAGTGTCAGACTCTCTGTTAAAGCCGCGAGCTTTATGCTCCCACGCCTCGCGCAGCACAGATAGCGGATTCCTGTCGCCGGGGCAGGACGAACGCGCCCTCTTTACCTTTTCCTTCCTGGGTGTCAAACGTTGGTCTTCAGGTTTTTGCGCGTCCCTCGGAAGCATCCAACAGCGGCCGAAACGCCGCATGCCCGGCACGCGGCCCTCCTCGCAGAGCTTCTGCACCCGCCGCTCGGAAATGCCCCAGTTTTCAGCTGCTGCGCGTACGGATATGTAGTCCATCAAGACACGCCTGAATAGTCTCGCAAGATATGTCTTTATCATATACGGTTGAACGAATAACCACAAGCATCCGGATTGTCGCCTCTGTCGCGTTGCGCGCCGCTGTATGGCCTCGGAGTTCTGAGGTCGGGGATTCACCCGCAGGTAGTCCTCTATGTCCCCGGTGGACATCCCCTCAGCGTACATCGCAAGGATCTGGTCCTCGATCTCGCTTGCGTTCCCTTTCAATTTAGGGGTAGGGGTGGCCTCCCTACCCGATCAAATCTCTATCTAAGACCCGTCCGTTTGGGTGAGGAAATGAATGAAAGATCAGTTCATAATCTAGGTAGTATGGCTGTCTATGCTCCAGATAAGGATATGAGCCCCTCGTTAGTTAATAGGGAGGAATACATATGAAGATGAAAGCGAAACGGTTTTTGAGCCTTACTCTGTGCGTCTTGTTGACGCTGACGCTGAGTCCGATACCTGTCAATGCGGACGCGGTAGCGGGCAGCATCCCGGCGGGAGCACGGCCCATTGCAGTGGCCGTAAACCCGACCACCAATAAAATCTATGTCGCCAATCATGACAGCAACAGTGTGACGGTGATAGACGGCGCAAACAATACTACCGTTACGGTGGCGACGGAT
>JAHDPS010000015.1 GCA_018434225.1 Bacillota bacterium | reverse complement strand
TTTCGGATTCCTCGGCCCGAACGGCGCGGGCAAGACGACCACCATAAGGATGATGCTCGGCCTGCTGGAACCCACGGCGGGCGGCATCGACGTCCTCGGGTTCGATGCGCGTACGCAGGCGGAACGCGTCCGTGAACGAGTGGGGGTGCTCCTCGAGAACGACGGCCTGTACGACCGCCTTACGGCCTACGATAACCTCGATTACTACGGCGAGATATACCGCCTGTCGCTGGTCGAGCGGAGGACGCGAATACAAGGGCTGCTCGAACATCTGGAATTGTGGGAGCACCGGAAGGAGAAGGCGAGGGTGTTTTCCAAGGGGATGCGGCAGAAGCTGGCCCTGGCAAGGGCGCTGCTTCACCGGCCTCCCCTCCTGATCCTGGACGAACCCACGACCGGGCTGGATGCCCTCAGCGCGGTATCTCTCAGGGAGGACCTGCTCAACCTCGCCCGAAGCGAAGGGGTGACGGTATTCCTTACCACCCATAACCTGGCGGAGGCCGGGAAGGTCTGCGACAGGGCGGCCGTGATCCGGCGCGGGCGCTTGCTGGCGGAGGGCTCGCCGGGCGACATCTCGGCAATGGCGAGTCGTCCGCGCGTCGAGATCGAGGGCCGCGGATTCAACGATGGCGTGTTGTCGGCGATCAGAGGAAACCCCCTGGTGGAAAGCGCCACACTCGATGGCGAACGGCTCGCCATCGACCTGAAGGGCGGGGGGAGCATAGCCCCCATCGTGGCCCTTCTGGTCGGCCGGGGCGCCGAAATAGAAGAGGTGCGTAAACACGGGGCGGACCTGGAGGAAGCATTTGTCAGTCTGCTGAAGGAGGAAGAGCGATGAGAGACGCCCTGGTAGTCGCCAAGAAGGAGCTCAAGGAGTTCGTCGCGTTCGCCGAGAGCAAACGGGGCCTCACCGTTCAGATCCTCATCTTCGTGGGATGGCTGGGGATATTCATGCCCCTCCAGGAGCCGGATTTCGCGAAGACCCCGTGGCTGACGGTGTTCCTGCCGCTCATGGTGACGGGCGGCGTTGTCGCCGACAGTTTCGCGGGCGAGAGAGAGCGCAAGACCCTGGAAACGCTGCTGGCCACGCGCCTGCCCGACAGATCCATCTACGCGGGGAAGGTGCTGGCGGCCGTGGTCTACGCGTGGTTGATGACCACACTGGTCAGCACGATCAGCATCATCGTGGTCAACCTGGGAGGGAAGCCCTACGTGCCGTCATTCACGGGCATCATCTCGCGCCTCGTAGCGGCGGCCCTGGTTTCGGCGCTGGTGGCGCTCATCGGGGTGAACATATCCCTCCGGGCGAAGAGCGTGCGGGAAGCGCAGCAGACGCTCAGCCTCCTCTTCGTGCTGGCGCCCCTTTCGCTCACCTTCCTGCTGCCCGCAGCCATCCGGCACATGCCCGCGGGGCTGCGTTCGAGCATGTCCCGGGGCCTGGAGTCGGCCAACCCCCTGGCCGTGGGGGGCGCGCTCATGGCGATCCTCGCGGCGCTGGACGCCGCGCTGCTGGCCGGCGGCATCAGGGGATTCCGCCGCTCCCGCCTGATCCCGTAGGAACCCGTAGGAGGTGCCCCTATGCACCGGGTAATGGTCGTGGAAGACGACGACAAGATGTCGCTAACCGGCCCGTCCCTCGACCAGGTGCAGGATCTCATCCACAGTGGATGCCACTTTAAGATCCTCCAACCGTTCGGACAGGAAGGAGGCCAATTCAGCGATCAGATTCACGTGGTCGTCGGAGCGGGTCGCCGCCAGGCCGAACACAAGGCTCACGGGGTCATTCGATTCGTGGCCGAAATTGACTGGAGTGCTCAGCTTCGCGAGTGACAACCCCCGGCTCTTCACTCCATCCTCCGGCCGCGCGTGCGCCAGCGCGACGCCGGGGGCTACGACCATGTACGGACCGAATTTCCTCACCGCTTCCACCATCGCGTCCGTGTATCCCGAAGAGGCGAGTCCCTGCCTTTCAAGGATAAGACCGCACTTGCGCACGGCTTCCTCCCAATCCACTGCCTCCCCGCCCACCTCGGCGGTCTTATCGTCAAGAAGGTGACCTATCACCCGGATTCCCCCCAGCCTTTGCAGTCCATCGCGACTTGCGCTCTACGCGGCGCCTTCTCCTGGAAGGTCCCCCCGGAAAGGGGGTACCGACGGGGGCGCGCTGCGCCCGCACGCGACGGGACCACGCGCCCCCGCCCTATCTCGCATTCTCGTCAGGCCATCCATCCCTGGGCACGGAGCGGGCCGACGAGCTTTTCCTTGAGGGCCCCCACGTTCACGAAGTTCGATATCGCCAGGACAACGGGGGCCATGCCCTCGAATTCGCTCGTGTGCATGCCCTGGCCCAGGATCACATCGGCCTTCATGCTCTTCGCGGAACTGAGGTCGGTCGCCTCAACCTTGGCCTTGACCCCGAGTTCCTTGAATGCCTTCTCCGCCGTCATACGCAGGATGAGGCTGCTTCCCATGCCCACGCCGCAGACGGTCAGCACTCGAATGGGTTCCTGGAACCCTTTTTTCATCATCATCAGATGTCCTTTCTATTTTCGGCCGCCCTCACCTTCTGAAGCCAAAGCACGGCGCTTCATCCAGAACATCGCGATCCCGAAAATCAGAACGAGAAGGCCCGTGACGAGCCAGACAGCGACTCCCGGATCGAGGGACGAGAAAGGCGCTCCGAGCAGCCTGATAACCCATACAAACAGGTACCAGTCGGGATCCGCCAGAGTGGCCAATTCCGGAGCGGTGTTCGAGAGCATCGGCCAAGTTAGGGCCTGGCCGAAGCCGAGGAAGAGCCCGTTGAGGGCGCCCGCCAGAACGGCGCCGCGCCAGCCACCAACCGCATTACCGAAGACGGCCGCTCCTCCCGAGACGAAGAACAACATGATCATGGGAGGCACCAGCACAAACCATCCGATAGCGGCGAACACCGCCATTAGAATCAGGAACACAATGGTGCAGGAGACGAATCCCAGCATCACGGCTGTAGGCGCAAACGGGTATACAGTCGGAATATCGAGCGCCGGTCGAGACCCGGGGATCAACCGGTCGCTGATTCCGTTGAACGCCGGCACGATCTCCGCGAGGAACATGCGCACGCCGTATAACAGGATGGCGACTCCCGCCGCGAAGCGAAGCGACGCCACGATTCCCCAGATCCACGGGTAGAGGCCGGCTTTGTAGTTCGATGCCTGCTCTGCCAGCACCTTCGGGGCGGCGAAAGCCATCGCCAGGAGCATGATCACCAGGATAATCAACGCGGTGGAAACGGTGACGTCCTTGAAGAAGGAGAGCTGCTTGGGCAGGACCATCTTCTCGGTGTCGTCCTTCTCCCTGGAGCCCACGAGAGAGCCGAGTTTACCGCTGATGTAGCAGATGGACGAGGCAGTATGCCCGAGGCCCCAGTCATCGGAACCGATGACCTTCCGCGTCAGAGGAGCGATCAGCAAAGGCTGGACAGTCCAGTAAGCGGCGATAATGAGGGCTCCCGCAAATACAAGGGTCCATTGTCCGAGATTGCCGAACACCTCGACAAGGGCGGCCGTGACCAGCACGGAAATCCAGAACATTAGATGTCCCGTGAGATAAACATAGCGGGTGTTGAAGATGCGAACCGCCAGGATGTGCAGGAAGAAGGCCACCGTGATCACGAGAGCGATGGTGCCCCCGTGAGAACCCAGAAAATCGCCCAGTGTGTTGGCGGCTTTAGGTGGCGCGAGGCCCACAGCGCTGGAGACTATAGTCTGGAAGGAGATAAGGCCGCCGACGAAGATATCGGTGCCGATAAGCAGGATGTAGATGCCCACGGCGGCGCGCAACGCACCGGCCACGACCTCCTCGATTGGCTTCTTCTGTAGAATCAGGCCGACCAACGCAATGAGACCGATGAGAACGGCTACTTCATTGAAGACATTATTGGCCACAAAGACCAGGATGTCTTGTAAAACCTGCATGCTATCGACCTCCGTTCGTCGTAACATGATTGAGACGACACCGCACGCTATACACGCTCGTGGAAGCGGTGATGAATAGAGTCCCATAGCCCTCGCCGCACTCGCCCCACGCGAGGTTGGACGTCTTCTCAGGTACCCGGATGCGCCCCAATATATCCCCGTCGGAGGAGCAAATCCAGACGCCACCGGGGCCCGTTGAAAATATCCTGCCTTCCCCATCCAGCTTCATGCCATCGGGTTTGCCCTCGCCATCACCACTAAGTTCGACCAGCACATCACCTCCACTCAATCTCCATCCCTCGTGAACCTCGAACCTTCGAATGTGTTTAGGGATCGAATCGATAATGTACAGGTGGCGCTCATCGGGCGTAAGCGCCAGGCCGTTGGGCGTCTCGAAATCATCCACCAGCAGAGTGATTTCGGAAGAACCCGGCGCTATGCGGTAGACCCCCTGAAAGGTGAGTTCCCGCTCCCCGGGTCCGCCCAGGCCCTCGCGCAGGCCGTAACAGGGGTCCGTGAACAGCACAGAGCCGTCTTTCGCCACGATCACATCGTTCGGTGAGTTCAGGCGCTTGCCGCGGTAACTGTCGGCAAGCACCTGGATCCCGGTGGGGGACGTCCTCGTCACCCTGCGCGTCCGGTGCTCGCACGCGACCAGGCAACCATCTCTATCGAATGCGAGGCCGTTGGCGTAATGACTGGGCTTCCTGAATACTTCGACGCCGCCCTCCGGGGAGAAGCGGTGGATTGTATCGCCGGGGATGTCGGAGAAGTAGAGCGAACCGTCGCTCTGGTTCCAGACGGGACCCTCTGTGAAACGGAACCCCCCCGCGATCTTGACCATCTCGGCGTCCGGTGCGATGAGATCCCTCATTTCGCGGTCAAAGACATCCATCTCCATGCGACACCCTCCCGGTATGATTCACAACAGCCCCATATTCGCGAACGCTTCCCTGATTCTCTTCCTGGTTCCTTCATCCACCGGGGAATACGGCTTCCTCGGGAAACCCGCGTTCACCCCCCGCATTTTCAGGACCTCGTAACACACCACGAGTGTGGACGCGTACTTGAGGATCGAACGGGCTTTCAACACTCGCAGCTGCAGTGTTCCGGCCTTTCTTCCATCGTTCGATTTCAGTTCCCGCCAGAACTCTCCCATGATCTCGGGCCAGACGTTCGCCAATCCCGAGATGATCCCTTGCGCCCCCGCGTGGACCGCCGCCGCGGCGATTGCCTCCGTGCCGACGATGAAGGCGAAGCCCGGGTGCTGGATGCCGTTCAGGAACTCGTAGAACTGCGTCAGATCGAACGAGCTGTCCTTCAGGCCGGCGAGGCCCTCCGCAGCAAGTTTCGACAGTAGCCCGGGGGTCAAAGGGTTGTTCGAAAGCCCTGGATTATTGTATGCGAACACCGGAATGTGGACGGCCTCGAGAATGGCCCTGAAGTGTCCCAACAAGTCGTCCTCTGTATAGCGGTAATAGTAAGGGGGGATCGCGCCCACGGCGTCGGCGCCGATCGATTCGGCGTGCCTGGCCAGCTCCACTGTCTCAGCGGTGGACGCCGCCCCCACGTGCACGATGACCGGCACGCGCTTATTGACCTCGTCGACGACGACCTCCGCCACTCTCTTGCGCTCCGCCAGGCTCATAAGCGGGCCGGACCCATAAGTACCAACGGGATAAAACCCATTCACCTTTGGCGCAAGGAAACTGATGATCTCTCTCTGGGCCTTTTCATCGAACTCGCCCCGGGCATCGAACGCCGTTATGACGGGCGGGATCACTCCCACGATACTCGCCTTCATGCCGCACATCTCCTCCTTATTGACAACCTGGTCCCGATATACGACCTGGCCTCGATTTACGGCCTGGTCCCGGCGTAGGGTTCGGTCACCACCGCTGCCTTCCTCGCTCGCATCGGCCGCCTCCAGCAGCCTTCCGCGCAATGAGGGCGTTTCCGTGTTGAACTCCTCGCGTATCCGTTCCCATGAGACGGACGCCGGACCGCCGTGGAATCGCCGTTCCCCATACGTTACCCTGAGATCGTGCCCAACTTCCCGCAACGTTCGCCCGAGGTCCTCGACTCGCCACGCCTCGTAGGGAAGGTGATATACCGCGTGGTTCAAGCGTTCGCTCAAGGTGAGCCTCACGAGGGCTTCCACGACGTCCTGGTAGTGGGCCAGGGGCAGCACTTCCCCCGGGGCGAATTCGATCAACAGGTTGCCTCCCGATCGAACGCGGTTGAACATCTCGGCTCTCCATGCGGAGGTCGTGCTGGGTTTCCCGGGACCCACGACCATTGGCATCCTAGCGGCGGCGAACTCGAATCCGTACTGGTGGGAGAACATGATCCCCATCTGCTCGACGAACAGCTTGGACGCTCCGTAGAAGTCAGTGGGCTGGCAGGGCGCCGTCTCGTCCACTGGGTCCTTCCGCTCCGGGAGATCGCCCAGTGCATTGTAGGAACTCGCGAACACGAATCGCGAGACGCCCTTCCCTCGACAGAAATAGAGGAGATTGAACGATCCCACTACATTGACCCTGAAACTGGTCGTCGGGTCCCTCATAGAGTCCGTCGCCAGGATGGCGGCCAAATTGACAACCGTGTGTATCGGGTAGCGGCGGAAGATCGCTCCAAGTCCCTCGCGATCGGAAATGTCCCCAGCAATGCTGGGGTACCTTGTTTCTCGCCCTGCGGAGATGTCGAGGCTCAGGACCTCCGCCCCTTCCTCGAAGAGTCTCTCGCAAAAGGGCCGCCCGAGGAAGCCGTTCCCTCCCGTTACCAAGATCACGCCGTTTTCCCCCAGACTTAGGGTTTCTCCAATGTGGTGCGGGCTCATACTTGACGCCAGCACAGAACATGCTATAGTTATTATTGCACATCATAGCACAAAGTCAAGCAGCAAGTTACCAAAAACAATCTATTTAGCACACACTGGGACGTTCTAGAACGTCCCAGGTCAAAGTCCCGATCTTGATGTCCCGAATCTTTAAGGAGGGAAACCTTGATGAACCGGCTCGACCAGCGCATTCAGCAAGTCCTGGGCCGCGGGGAGAAGTTCCTCTGTTGTGTTCTTCCCCTGGGCGATCCGAATATGGCCGCCACGAAGCGGCTCGTCAACCACTTCCTGGAGTCGGGAGTGGACATCGTAGAACTGATGATCCCGAGCAAGAACCCTCACTTCGACAGCCGGCGGATGCACGCGGCTTGCCGGCGCGCCCTCACCGCGCAGCCCAACCTCGGGGCCTACCTGGACCTCATCAAGGAGATCCGCGGCGAACACCCCGACGAACCGTTCGAGGTCATGACATACTCCGACGTCGTCCAGGAGTTGGGGGTAAGGCGCTTCGTTGAGGGATTAAGGGCCGCCGGCGTCGAAGCTCACCTATTGGCGGATTCCATAGTCTCCCCCCCCACTATGTTGGATGAGATGGATAATCTCCTGGAGAGCGCGTCGATATACAGGATCCGCTTCATGCCGCATCCGTTCCGCGAAGACCTTCTGCCGGACATCGCCGATAACGGCCGGGGGTTTATGATCCTTCAATCCGTCGCGGACAAGAACGGGCAGAGGCCGACAGTGGATGAGAGGAACCGGGCGCTGATCGAACGCGTGCGGGCGACGGGGACCCGCGCCTCCATCATGCTGGGATACGGCATACGCGACGGCCAACGGGCCGCGGAAGCGGTTGCCATGAATCCGGATGGGCTCATCATCGGCACCGTCCTGATGGATATGATTGGAGCCGGGGACTACGACGGCTTGAGCGGTCTCATCCGCGAGATCAAGTCGGCGACCCTGCCTCGATGACCCGCCGCATCTCACGGCGTGCCGGCCAACGAACGCGTATCGGGAAGGTGAAAGGGCGTTGATCAAGGAAATAGCCAGGCACTTTGAAATGTCGTGGACTGAGTTCGAGGACCTGGTGAAGGAGAGGGACTTCGCCTTTCTTCCCGTGGGCGCCCTCGAGCAACATGGTCCCCACCTGCCTATGGGCACCGATGTCATCATCGCGGAGCACGTATGCGAGCGATTGGCCGAAGCCACGGGGGGATTGTTGTTGCCAGGCCTGGCTTACACGCCCTCGTTCTCTCTCCGCCGTTTTCCAGGGACCGTGTCCCTGTCCGATGAGACGTTCGCGGCCGAGCTGGTCGAGATCGCCGAGTCGCTGTTCGAGCACGGCGTGAAGACAATATTCATATTCGTCGCGCACCTGGGCGCCGCGGCCGCCTGCAAAGCGGCTGAGCGGAAACTGCTCCTCACCTCCCGGGCCCGCTTCGTCAACCTGGTTCTTCCTGGATACAACGAGGCTATCAAGAAGTACTGCAAATCGAAACGATGGCACGCGACATTCGCGCACGCCGAGGAATACGAGACATCGGCCGTCCTGGCGATTCGTCCCGATCTCGTGGACATGAAGAAGGCCGTCTCCGAGTATCCGGAGCACGACCCACTGTTCGGCGCCGTCTCGATCACCTGGGACGAGTTCTGCGAAAGCGGCGTCATAGGCGACGCCACCGCCGCCACGGCGGAAACGGGCAGAAAGATCATGGACCACATCTTCCGCGAGTCTCTCGACCTCGTCAAGCGGTATAGAGACACTCGCGGTTCCTGAAGTGAGGTGGTCGGCGATAGCGGCGATTCCATCAACAAACGACGAACACATGTTGAAAGAAGAACGACATCATAAGATCCGCAGATTCATCGAGGGTCACGGGCAAGCGACCGTTTCCGACCTTGCGGCTCAATTCGGCGTCAGCGAGATGACTATCCGACGCGACCTTTGCGATCTCGCGGCGCAAGGACGCGTCGTACGAGTGCATGGGGGCGCTATCGCTCCAGACCAACAGCGGGCGCCGGGCGGACTGCCCGTATTGGAGCGGATGCGGGAAGAGCCCACCGCGAAACAGAATATCGGCCGCGCAGTCGCGGACATGGTCTCTCCGGGCGAAACGATCTTCGTCGGCGCGGGCACAACTACCCTCGCCGTGGCCGAATCCTTGATAGACCACCAGGGGATAACCGTCGTCACCAACGCGCTCACCGTGGCCAACTCCCTGGCGGCATCTCCGAGCATCACGGTCCTGGTCGTGGGCGGGTTCCTGCAGACCAGCAACCTGTCCATGGTAGGGCACGTGGCCGAGTACGCGCTGCGGGACCTGCGGGTCGACAAGATAATCACGGGTATGCGCGGAATCCATCCAACCTATGGATTGACCAGCGACAGCCTGCAGATGATGATGACGGACCGGGCCATAATGACCATCAGCGACACCATTATCGTCGTGGCCGATCACACCAAGTTCGGCCATGTGGCCGCCAGCCGCACCGCCCCCATCACGGCGGCCTCTCTGATCGTGACGGACCAACAGGCCCCGCAGGAAATGCTGGAGGAGATCCGCAGGCTTGGCGTGAGGATTATCCAGGTCTAGTCGGCGTCTTCGGCATCATTGTCAACATTGCGGTGGTCTCCGAATTCGCGAGGGGCAGGCTCCTCAGACGAGTTCGCCCCTCGCCACCATCAATACCTTGCCGCCGACGAACACGTCTATCGCGCCGCCACGCTCCTCCGCCTTGAGCAGCAAGAGCGACGGCCGCCCTATCTCATACCCCTGTTCGACGCGAACATCGATGCGATCGCCCCCGAAGTACCTGTGTTTCACCAGGTATCCCGCCAGGCAACCGTTCGCGCTCCCCGTCGCGGGATCCTCGGGGACCCCCTGATACTCGGCGAACACCCGCACGTTGAGATGGTTCTCCCGGCGGTAGGTCTCGGGGCAGAACAGGAGGATGTCCTTGGCCTCAGTCCTGTCGATCACTTCCCGGAACTTCTCCCTCTCGACCCGGGCTTTCTTCACCGCGCGGAGGCTATTGAGGGGCGCGATGATAAAGGGAAGGCCGGTTGAAACCTCCTGCACGGGGAATCTATCGTCCAGATCCGTATCCGAAAGGCCGACGGCCTCCAGGAGTGGACCAGGCTCGAGGCGGTCGCCAAAACTGGGGGCCAGCTGTTTCATCCACAAGACCTCTGACGCGCCCGCCATCCCGCCGGTAGCCGCACCGAAAGTGACGGGAATGCGGCCGGCCTTCAGATTGAGGGTCACACCGAGGGTCATGCCGCTCGCGTCGTCGGGGGGAACGCTTGCCCGACCACGACTCGCCGATCCGCAGCGCCCTTCGGCTTCTCGGCGCCCTTCGATCTCGCGGCGAATGACGAAGGCGGTGCCCAGCGTCGGGTGACCCGCAAATGGGATCTCCCTCTCGGGAGTGAAGATGCGGACGTCGTATCCCCCGTCCCTGGGGGTATCCGCCATTATGAAAGTTGTCTCGGAGTAGTTGGTCTCCCGGGCGATCTTCTGCATCTCGGTAGGCTGGAGGTCTCCAGCGTCCCTGATGACCGCGAGCTGATTCCCGGCGTACTTCTCCTCGGCGAAGACATCCACTATGTAGAATCTCCTGCTCATCTCGACCCCTCCCAGCCAACCTGATCAATGACGAAGCGCCCAACCACTGATCAATCCAGGTACTGATCCAACCGGATACTGAACAAACCAGATACTTATCAACCTGATAATGAGCCAATCAGATAATGATCATGTTCGACCGAAGAGTTCGCATTCCCCCCTGGCGCACTCGCGATGCCTCTTTGTCGCCTTGTCGGAGTACATCCTCGCGTCAGCCGCGTAAAGCAGCGTGTCGATGTCCTGTCCATCCTGGGGATAGCGCGCGATGCCCACGGATAGGCTGATGTATACTCCGCGCCCGCAAGCCCGAACGCCCTCCAGGTATTCCTCCAGCCGCGCCTTGAGCGTGTCAGGGTTTGGGCCGGTGTGGAGGAATAAGACAGCGAACTCATCTCCGCCATGCCTCGCGGGCACATCATCGTGGCGGACGCTCAGGGATATCGCCTTCGCGGCGTGTCTCAGCACATCATCCCCGCACTGATGCCCGTAGACATCATTGATCTCCTTCATGTTGTCGACGTCTAGCACCGCCACGGACGGCCTGCACACGCCCTCGCGCGCCTCTTTCATGGCGCGCTCCGCCCTGGAGAAGAACACCCGTCGATTGAACAGCCCGGTGAGGTGGTCCACCTCGGCCTCCCGCTTATGGCGCTGTGAAGAGCGAGTAATGTCGAGCATCATCATGAACACCGAGCCGATGGCGAGGGCCGTCCCCGCATTCGCAATGACCGCATTGGCAACGAACCCCTTGCACAACACATCCCATCGCGGCTCGGCCGCCCGGAATCCGGCCGCCAGATACCGAGCATCTTTCAGGCGCACGAAAAACACCAGCGCTTCAACAGCCACTCCCGCATAGAACGCCAGGGCGAGCCCGCGCATTCGCGGACAATACTCGTGAGTGAACCACAGCATCCACACGAGCGCGGCCACGAATACCACCAGTCGCCCACCCTCACAGGCAAGCCACATTGTAATACCTCCGGGATCCTCGACCTGATTCGCAACGGTTCACATTGCTAGGCCCGTTCTCGCCTGGACCTCACTACTCTCGATCGCGCCGACCCGCTGGAGTTCCTCCAACGACTGGGCCATCGTTCTCATACCGTGGGCGGCGCCGCGCTCCATGACCGCATGGAGTTCGTGGGCGCGGCCGGCGCGGATGATATCCCGAACGCGGGGTTCCCCCACCAGCACCTCGCACGCGACGGCGCGTCCCGGGGCCCCCGCCATGGGTATGAGCTGCTGCGAGATCACACCCTCGATTACCGCGGAGAGATTGGCCTGGGCTTGTCGCTGGTGCTCCAACGGATACATGTCGACCACCCTGTTCACAGCCTGCGGTGCGCTCGTGGCGTGAAGCGTCGCCAACACAAGGTGACCCGTTTCCGCGGCGGACAGCGCCGTCCTCGTCGTCTCCAAATCGCGAAGTTCCCCGATGACGATGACGTCCGGATCCTCCCTCAACGCCGCCCGCGCGCCGTCAGCGAACGATCTGGTGTCCGTCCCGACCTCGCGCTGGTTGACGATGCTTCGCTTGTGCCGGTGCAGGTACTCGATCGGATCCTCCAGGGTGATCACGTGCGACGCCCTTGACTCGTTTATCTGGTTGATCATGGCGGCCAGAGTCGAGGACTTGCCGGAGCCCGTCGGACCGGTGACCAACACCAGTCCGTACTCCATCCCCGCGAGGTGTCCAACGACCTCCGGTAGGCGGAGGCCATCGATCGTCGGCATCTGCGAAGAGAGAAGGCGCACGCACATCGCGACCGATCCCCGTTGTCTGAAGGCGTTCACCCTGAACCTACTGAGACCGGGGATACTGTACGAGAAATCGACCTGACCCAACCCCGTGAATCTATCCACCAGGTCCGGCGGGCAGATCGACAGAAACAGGCCCTCCGCGACACGAGGGGTAATCGCTTCGCAATCCATCCTCTGCAGTTCCCCGTGTATCCTCAAGGCGGGCGCCGACTCAACAGTTATGTGGACGTCGGACGCAAGCCCGGCCACCGCAGTCTCGAGAAGCCCGCGCATCTCCAATTGGTATCTTCCTCTCACTATTTAATTCGCAGGCTCAACGCCGGAACCGCCCGCCTCGGCGATCAGGCGCGCCGCTCCTTCTGAACCGTTCAGCCTGAATTGTTCAGCCTGAACCATACTACGTTGAAAGCCCGCCGCCGGTCACTGGGAAAACGTCGAATGTTAACATAAGTCCCCCAAGCGCATAGGATACTGTGTCGGATGGCAGCCACTGCCACTAAAGCAGAGGGAAACGAGGTGACAAAACCGGTGTTCTGGGGTATTCGCGAGCGCCTGTCATTAATCGTCTTGCTCGCGCTGCTGCCTACGCTCCTGATGTTCTTCTCAACAGCGGCGGAGCAACGAAGGCTGACTGTCGCTTCCGTGGAAGAGAACGCCCTTCAGCTGCTTCGCTTCGCGTCCGTGAGCGAGCGACAGATCGTCGAGGGGACCCGTCAACTGCTCGAAACCATGGCGCAGCTCCCCGACGTGCGAGATGGAAACGCCGCCGCATGTGGGGCGCTCTTCCAAAACATGCTGAAGGAGCGGGCGCCGTACCTGGTATTCGGCCTCGCAACGCTCGACGGCTGCATCGTGTGCAGCGTGCCCAATTTGCCCGGGGATGTTATCGACATAACCGACCGCAGCTACTTCCAGAAGGCCGTCAATTACAACGACTTCGCCGTAGGCGAGTACCAGATCGGGCGGAGCACCGGCAAGGCGACTATTAGTTTCGGGTATCCGGTCAGAAACGATTGCGGTCGGGTCCACGCGGTCCTGTACGCGGCCCTGGATCTCACTTCGCTCGACCGTCTCGCGGAAGATGTCAGGTTCCCGGAGGGCTCAGTCTTCACGATAATGGACCGCAACGGCACCGTACTCGCGAGGCGTCCAGATACCGAGGGGTGGTTGGGCAAGCCTGTTCCCGATCCGGCGGTGGCCGAAGCGATCCGGGGCAGCCGGGACGAAGGGACCATCATGACGTTGGGACCGACTCCGACGTTGCATGCGTACAGCAGGGTCTACATCGGCGAGACCGGCAACGGCCTGTGGGTGAGCGTCGGCATCCCAGCGGCGGTGCTGTACAGGAGCGCGGACCGGATGTTCGCGCGGAACCTCCTCGGTCTGGCGTTCGTGTTTGCGCTGGCGCTTTGCGTGGTCTGGATGGGCGGCGAGCTGTTCGTCAATCGCGCCCTTCGCGTGTTGCTCAGCGCCACCGACCGCCTGGCCAAGGGGGACCTCGTAGTCCGCACTAATCTCAGAGACAACAGCGAGTTCGGCCAGCTGGCGAGGGCGTTCGACAGGATGGTCGCCGCTAACGCAACGCTCATCGGCGATTTGCAGCAGTCCCACGTCGAGCTGACCAGGGCGTACGAAGAGACTCTCGAGAGCCTCGTCAGGGCATTGGACCTGCGGGATCACGAAACCGAAGGCCATTCCCGGCGCGTAACGGAAATGACGATGCGCATCGCCAGGAGACTCGGCATGAGCGGCCTGGACCTCGTCCACCTGCGACGCGGCGCGTTATTGCACGATATCGGCAAGATCGGCATACCGGACAGTATCCTTTTGAAGCCGGGGCCGTTGACCGCCGAGGAATGGATAATCATGCGCCAACATCCGGTGTACGCGTACGAACTCCTGTCGTCCATTTCCTACCTGAACAGGGCCCTCGACATACCGTACTGTCACCACGAGCGCTGGGACGGCGAGGGATACCCCCAGGGTATCCGGGGGGAAAAGATACCGATAGCCGCAAGGGCGTTCTCCGTTGCCGACGTGTACGACGCGCTCCGCTCGGAGAGGCCCTACCGCGCGGCCTGGCCGAAGGAAAAGGTCTGCCGCCACATCCGCGACCAGGCCGGAAAGCAGTTCGATCCCAGGGTGGTCGAGACACTCCTGGAGATCCTCGAGGAGGCGCAGCGCGCGTCCGCCTATCCCGCGATGGAACCCAGCGGAACCTAATCGTCTGTCCATCGTCTAGAAATTGGAATCACGGCGACAAACGGATTCGTACGCCTTCTTGAAAGCGGAGCGATCGGGCAATCCCCATACAGGGGGAAGGAACCCTGATGTGACAGAGCCACCGCACTCCGCACAATCGTCATCGTCACCCCCACCCCACGTCACCGAACTCCCCGCCGCACGAACCTGGATCGGCCTGACTCACTTCAGGGGTCTACCGGAAGGATCCAACGGGAGGGTCCATTATGTCCTGGAGGGAAGTCGTCAAGCTCGTGGTGGCAGTATTGCTGGGCACGATCCCGGCGCTTCTTCTCTCGGGAAAGCTCGCCCTGACCGTCACAGGCAGGTACAAGAGGCTGCCGCGCGTCCGTTGCGCTGTGGCTAGATTCACCGTTCGCCTGGTGCTGCGCGTGAACCGCGAATCGGGCAAGGAATCCGCCGAGAGCGAATCCGAGAATTGAAGGGAATCGCCGGCCGCCGGCGTACCATGAACACCAAACAGTCAAAAGCCATACGATATTCGAACAGTTGCGCAGGAAGATGTTCAGGTTCTAAGACGGGGGGCTGTGGATGGAGACGCTCGCGCAAATAGAGGACCTCCGCAAGAGGTATCCGGGAGCGTCCGGCTGGGCGTTGAAGGATGTCTCCATGTCCTTTCAGCGGGGCGAAGTCTACGGCCTCGTGGGGGAGAACGGGGCTGGGAAAACCACCCTCATCCGCCTCATCCTGGGGCTGCTCCGGCCTACCTCGGGGCGGATCCAGTTCCAGCGCGGGATGCGCATCGGCTATGTCCCCGAACGGCCGGCCTTCTACACGGCCTTCAGTGTTCGGGAATACCTGAACGTCATGGGGCAAACCGTGGGGCTGGGAGGAAGGAAACTGAAGGGCCAGGTCGACGAGGTGCTGGGTGTGGTCGACCTTACGGGCAAGGCCGGCGCGAAGATCGGCACTCTATCCCGCGGCATGGTGCAGCGCCTGGGGATCGCCCAGGCCATCCTCGGCGACTCGGACTTCATTGTGATGGATGAGCCTGCGGCGGGCCTGGATCCACTGGGACAGAAGGGGATCAGGGATCTCATCGTGTTCATCAACAGGCAGTGCAAGACGATCCTGTTCAGCTCGCACTACCTGGCGGAGATCGAGAGGGTATGCCATCGCGTTGGCATCCTCCACAAGGGCCGGCTGGCGCTGGACCGCAACATCGAGGAACTCGCCCGGCAGCATCGCGAGAAGACGGAGATAGAATTGGACGTGGAAGCGGCTGTTCTCGAGGGTGACCTGTCCAGTCTCGGCCTGCGTTTCGAGATCGATGGGCGGAAGATACGCCTCGACGACCTCGACGATGAGCGCTACTTCGCCCTGATGCGACTCATGAACCAGCGCGGAATACGGCTGTTCGGCCTTAGACACGCCGGGTTTCTACTGGAGGAGGCCTTCCTGGCGGCGACGGGATCGAGGGGGAAAGAGGAATGAAAGTATCCGCTCTGGTGATGGCATTCTGGCGACAATACTTCCGAGGCAAGGCGGTCGCGTTCCAATCTCTGGCCGTGGCCCTTTTCCTGGGCCTGATGCTGGATCCACGCTTCCCCCACGACTGGAATGAGGTTGCCCTGCTGCTGAGCTTCGCGGTAGTCGTGCTGGCCGCCCTCTCGACCGGGTTCATGATCTGGCAGAACGCCGACAGCAAGATGGACATACTGGTGTTGAAATCGGGGAGACCGGCTTACTACGCGGCGACAGTTCTCGCCTCCATCCTGGTCACAGTCTTCTGGATAGCGACCATAGGCGCGTACTTGTGGGCTGCGGTCCGGATACCGGGGGGTATTCCGGCCGGGGCAATGCGGCCGTTGCTCTGGAGCCTTGGGGGCAACGTGCTGGCGCCCGTGGCGCTTTTCACCTTGTTCTCCACCCTCACCGGAAGGGCCATAGAGCCGTACCTGGCGGCTTCAGCTGTAATACTCAGTCTGGGGAACTTCGATCAGGAGCCCTGGCGGCGACTGGCGATCCTGCTACCTCCCCTGGTGGAAAACGCCAGGGCGGCGGCGGGAATGGGTGAGCCGCAGACGATCAGGTGTCTAGTGTACGCCGGAGTGGTTCTCTTGCTGGGCCTGTGGCGCTTCATGCGGCGCGAGTTCATCTGGTCCTAGAATGTGGTCCTAGAATGCGAATCTGAGGAACACAACCACTAAAACCCCGCCCAACATGGCGAGGAGCACATTCTTCCATTTCGCCGCGATGAGCCCGGACACAATGCCGCCTGCGATCGCGAAGTTGGACGGCGATATGTCTATCCTGCCGTCGACGACCAGGACCCCGGGTATCACTACGGCGGCCAGGATCCCGATCGGGATGTATTTCAAACCCCTGATCACGGCCCCGGGCACAGGAGATCTCCCGACAATGACCAGGAGACTAACCCTGGTGAGGTACGTCACCAGGGCCATGCCCAGGACGATGCACACGATTTCCGGCCGCACAGGATTCCACCACCGTTCCCGCCGCCGCCGCGGCTACCGCGGCGACGACTATGTACCACTTCCCCGGCAACACCCGGCCGGCCGCCAGGGACACGACGGCGGCCACCAAAAACGATATCCATGCCTCGACGCCGTTCAATTGAGGGACCAGGAGCCCGATGAAGCACGCCACGAAGGCGAAGTCGAGTCCCAGGGCGTACGGGTCGCCGAGCAGGTTCCCAACCGTTCCGGACACGACAGTGCTCGATAACCAGGCGACAAAAGCCCCCATACCCGCCCCTAGCAGGTAGCCCGCGCTCCCGCCGTACTTGCGGAACCGGTCGATCGACAGCGCGTACGCCTCGTCGACTATGAAATGCGCGAGGCCGGCGAGCTTGCACAGGGGCACACCGGCGAGATAGGGCGCGAGGGATGCCCCCATCAGCAAGTGGCGAAGGTTCAAGAGGAGTGTCGCCAGGATGATCTGGCCCGCGGACGCCCCCGCGCCGATCATCCCGATGGCCACGAACTGGGACGATCCCGCGAAGACGAGCGCCGACATCAGGGCGATTTCCGGAACGGACAACCCAGCTTGCCTCGCCAGGACCCCAAACGCGAGGCCGTAGCCGAAGATGCTGACCGCCAGGGGAGTGAATTGCCTCAACCCAGTCCAGAAGTCGCCGCTACCGCCCTGCCCAGTCAAACCGATTCCCCCGTTCGAACCGCGGACATCGTCCAGACCGCCTTCCGCTGAAGTGCTGGATGATCACAATACCAGTATACGGGGCTATCGGCTGTGGTCAACAGATATATTGCTCTAATCACAGAGGGGCTTCCCGGGGAATACGATCACAACATAACATCGTGATCGGGGGTTATGTGGCATGGACCGGACAGTTAGACCCTGGCTTCCTCCCGTCGGAGACGCCGTTTCAAATCTGCGGTTTTGGCTCCGAATAATGAAGGAGCACTCCCTTTTCATCGCCCTGGGTCTCCCCCCTAATCAAGCCGCCCTGATCTTCGAGGCGAATTCCTTCATGCAGCTTTTTGAGGCCCTCGAAAACCGCGCCCTTGCCCCTGGGTTTGCGGTCAGTATGCCGTTCATTCAAGAGACAATGCTTGCAGTAGCCAGGCTGATCGAGTTCAAGCGCGGACTCATCAGAATGGCGGTGCAGTGTAGTCTGGGCGGCTCACTGTACCCGTCGCTGCTCGACCACATTACGCGTGAGGCAATGCATTTCTTCAGGCTCCTCGAGATGCTCCAGTGCCCAAGCCAGCCCATCAGCCCCGTCCATGCAATCCTTGCGGTAGAGGCTTTCTGGCTGCGGTTGATGAAGGAGCACACGGAGTTCATCGTCGGGCTACTCGATCCCTCGGAAAGGGGCTTGCTCGGGAAAGCCGAGGGCTTCCGCTCAACCTTCGTGGCCCTGATGCAGACAGCCAATGAGCTTTCATCGATGGCCGAATCCTGCCCCGCGTCGTTCAGGACGGTCCAGCGCTTCACGGAGGATGTCGTTACAAACACCACTATGCTGAGGGATTTCAAGGCCGCAGGGACTGAATTGCTGCTCCAATGCAAGGTGCTCAGCGTAATATCCACTCCGGTCCTCGGGGATCACATCCGGAGGGAGGCCGACAGGTTCCTGGCCGAGATTGCGGCTATTCAACCCGGGCTTGAGGTGGGCATACCGACGAAGTGATCCAGAGAGAATGATCGCGGGGCGGCTGCGCGAGGGGAGTTGGGCAAGGGGCCTGTGTTGGAATAGAATACCACGTAGGTGACAAGAGAATCTGAATAGTCGCCGCACGAGAGGGATGCCTTCGTGAGAGTCTCCCGTACGCCGAGTCTCATCAGAATCACCGAGAAGCAGGTTCGAGAGATGGCGCGCTATTGCGAGGGCGAAGCCGACATCCTCGCGTTATATCTATTTGGGTCACTGGGCACAAAACACCAGACTCCTCTATCCGATGCGGACATGGCGGTCCTACCCGCAGAGGGCCGCAAGTGGGACCTAAACCGTGAGCTCGCGGTGGGCGCCGAGATTGCGAGAATCGCGGAGACCGACGATGTCGATGTGGTGAACCTCCGGGCCGTTCCGGTCATACTTCAGATGCGCATCCTTGAGACAGGAAGGATGCTGTTCAGCAGAGACGCTGCGGCCCTGGCCGATTTCGTAGCCGGGGTAATACTGCGTCATGCTGATTTGGCGCCGGATCTGGCCGCCTTCTACCGCGACTGGGACTCGGCAATCCGGGAGGAGTACTCATGACGATTGACCTGGACAAGGTGCTACGGCAGCCGCGCTGCGGTAGTCAGCAACCCAATAAGCGGGACAATCGATGAGTCTCTGTCTGAGGGAGGCGGCGCCCGAATTCGGGGAGTGCCCTCAGCCATCGGCACAGTACTGCTGCTGGTAGAAGGTTTCTAGTGAATGCCTGTTCGATGAGCCACAGAGTCCCATGGGTGCGGACGCAATGGCTTTCGCACATCTGCCGCAGGGCCTTCTCGTTGGTAAGGAGAATGCGCCCAAATGTCCTGGCATAGAACAGGTTTAGGCTATCCTGAGCACTCAGAGCATCGGTCTTCAGCGCAAGGGCATCGAACAACCATTCGGTCTGTGATCGGATGACTGAGATGCCAGCAGATCGCACGTGGGATTCCAGGAGCGGTTGGCTGGGGTGAATACACTCCGCGAGCACCAAATCAATCACCTCCGTAGCGCCTATCTGCGGCAGGAGGCTCATTCCGCCGACGTACTCAAGGTCGATGAGCACCATCGCGTCGGCCAACATGATCATGGTTGTTCACCCTCGGTCCATTGTGTTAAGGTCGCCTGGACCTCGGCCAACGGCGACCCGAGGATTTCGGATGCCCTGGACACAGTAATCTTTTCACCCGCCAGTGCTTCGAAAACCAACCGCTTGAGGCGAGTCAATCCCTTGGGCTCGGGCAGATCTGGTGGTTCATAGTCAGTCCCATACTTCTTCTTCAGATAACCGATCTGCTTTCCTGCCTGCCCTCTCGGGAGCAGCCCAATCTGTTCGGCCCTAAGCAGGATCGTGCGCATGCTGACGTGGTAGCGCCACTTCATGTCCTGAAGCAGCAATTCTGGAATCGAGGATCTACGGAGTGGTCTGAGTTCTCTCTCAAGGACTTCCCGTGGTAGCAGGACTGCGCCGGCAAAGTGGTTCGCTGCCTTTTCCTTGGGATCGCCCCTCTTCTTCCTGACGGGGTGCTGGTACTCCCGGCGGTGGAAAACCAGATGAGCCATTTCGTGAAGCGCGGTGAAGGACCGGCGTTCCACCGGGTGACCCGCGTTGACAAACAGGACTCCACCCAATTCCTCACCGAATGCCGAGAAGCCCGACACCTCCTGCGGCATCCGGTGGAGTATAACCTTGAGACCCTTCTCCTCTAGCAAGGACAAGGCGTAGCACAGTGGGCCGGCTTCTGTGCCAAGCCACCTGCGGGTTTCTACAGCGGCGGCCTCAACTACGTCAGGTACATATGAGTCCTGGGGGCGAGATTCAGGGAGCAGTGGCGCCAAACCCATTATCCGTTCGACTGCGGCATAATCCGTCGCCTTCCGCGCAAGAAGCGCTCGCATCTCTGGCGACAAGGCCTCGGGTTTGTCAGCCCGGAACAGGAAAGCCGGCTCTGGGGTCTGGGAACCGTTCAGCAGCAACTCTGCTTGGACTCCCAGGACCTCCGTCAATCGGAAGATCTGGGCCAAGGTAGGTGTGGAATGGCCTTTCTCCCATGCCGCGATTGTCTGTCTAGTTACACCAAGCCTTTCGCCCAGGGTCTGTTGAGTCATTCCGGCCAGTTCGCGGTATGCACGCAAGCGCAACTTGACATTCTTCACAGATAGTGTCGCCTCCTCTCTGATAGTATGTTAATTCTGATTAACATGATACATGATGGAGGCTTCCGCGACAAGGCTGTGGCGGCAAAACCCTGGCTGGTTTCGTGAGCGGGCTGATACTGCCTCAAACCGATCTGGTGACGGATCTGCCGAGCCTCTATCGCAATTGGGACTGTGCACTAAGAGAGGCAATGGCTCGTCTAGGGGTGCGGTTCCCAGCGGGCCAGGCCCCGCGTTGATGCGAGCTTTTCCACCGTCTCCTTGAGACCCGACATTGCTATCTTCTCCCAGGCTGCGGACGATGCGGAGGAACCCAAGGCGCGGCGTATCTGAGTCTCGAACCGTTTGGGCAATCGCGAGCGGTAGAGTCGCCAGTAGTAGTCGATGGCGTCTTCACGTTGATCGAGAAGCCTCTGCGTCGGCAGGCAGTCACACTTCTCATTGTTCAAGCGAGGCAGACAGGGAAGCATGTTCCACAAATCGCTGTTACCCCAGACAGAATACGGGATGACGTGGTCGACGTTGTAGTCGTCCTTCAGGGCTCGTCCGCTCCAGACGCACTCAAGACCCACGTGCGTCTCCTCAAGGATTTCCCGGACCTCATCGGTGCCACGCCCGGCTCCAGGGCTTTCAAGCAGCAGGGGCAGTATCTCGCTCATGGTCATGTCGGGGTTCATTTCGACGGTTAACTGGGCCCACCTGACGACGATGCTGTCCTCGATCCAGTGATCGAAGCGGCAGATGTCCATCCAGATGGGCTGCGGGACTACCACCCATCCGAAGGGGTCATGCGGGCCTTCCGAGTCGCCCTCACTGCACGGAGGCGCATGTCTGGGCGAGAAGCCGAACAGGCGTGGTCCCTTCGTTCCGGCGAAGGAAACCGGCCCTTTTCGAATGGCGTCGGCAATCACTTTCAGGTTTGGCCGGTAGGTGCCGGGTTCCTCGTCTATGTGGTTGAGCAGCGCGTAGAGTCCGTCAAGTCCGAAGGAACCGGCCAAGCCCTGTATCGTCCGCCGGAAAGAGATGAGGTTCTTGCCGCCCGGCTTCTCGCCGTGCATTTGCGAGATGAAGTCCGGAGCGTTGACAACGGGCCAGTAGTAGATGAGCCACCTCATGGCCAGAGAGGCGAGCGGAACGTATACCTCGTCTTGACCCCACCTGACCACGTGGGGCTCGTAACGACTCACGTCGCAGAGAGCCCGAATCAGGGCGAACTTGTAGGTGGCCACCTTCCGGTCCTGGACCAGGACGCTCTGTATGCGGTTCAGCCCGTGTGCCGCCGATTCAGTGCCCTTCTCACACACGATGACGTGCCAGGTTACGTTGGGTCTCCAGGCATCCGCCTGCTTGAGGACGGCAAGGCCCTTCAGCCCCGTGGATTCGAGGAGCAGAACGAGCTTCCCCGGCGGAATGCCGGTATAGAGCCGGCCATCCGCCTCGCGCTCGTTACCGCCCTCGCCCGGCCTGTACGTCACGATCAGCCGTCCGCCCGGTTTCAGTATCCGCGCGAGGTTGAATGCCCCCGCGATGAGATCCTGCCTGGCAAGATGCATGATGGTGGCAGAGCAGAGCACGTTGGAGTACGTCCCGTCCGGTATGGCCTTGAGAGCGGGCAGGCTGTCCTGGCGGACATCGATGCCGGGATACTAAGCCCGCGCTTCGGCGACCATTTTCGGGAGCGCGTCGTAACCGACGGCGGGAAAGCCGTTCGCGTTCAGCCAGGCGACGTCGCGGCCGCTGCCGGCACCGATGTCGACCGTCGGCTCCCCCCGGTGGAAGAAGGCCGTAATGAGGCCATGCAGCTCCACCGGTTCGACGGAGCGGTACTGTTTGCCGAATGCCTCGGCGTTGGTTTGGTAGACGTATAGGGTTCGGTCGTCCATGGCACCACCTCTGACGAGAGTGAAGCCTACTTGGATGATACGGCAGAGGCACCTAATTCCCTTTGACCAAAGACCGAAGGGCAATCTACCTTTGCTGACGCATGGACGTCTCTGATTCCACTACCTCCTATTCTCAGCATAGGCCCAGAAAGAACGCGGTCGAGACCATCCGCTCCTGGCCCTAGTCACGCCAGGTGCGGTGACTTCGGAATAAGGATGTCAGTGCCATTGGCTGTCTCCAAGGTCCTGATTTGCCTCTTCCGGAGGAATGTGTTGGGTGCCGTAGAACTCGAATACTGATAATGCCCAAGGAGTGAGGGTAGTGGCCTCGGATGAAGAGAAAACGGTCTCGGAGAAGGTTGGGTTCACTGTCGATTCAGCGTTACTACTTGAGCTTGGAGAAAGACTAGTTGCCAAGAGGTCAGTCGCATTGAGCGAGCTAATCAAGAATGCCTACGACGCAGACGCCACCGAAGTGATAGTGACCTTCGACCGGGTTAACGAGCCTAATGGGATAATTACCATTGAGGACAATGGTTCAGGTATGTCTCTCGAGGTTCTCAAGGGAAGCTGGATGAGGATTGCGTCAGACTACAAAGTCAAGAATCCTGTGTCCCCCATCCACAACCGGCCGCGTACTGGGGAAAAAGGAGTGGGCCGGTTTGCGGTTCGTCGCCTCGCAGAAGAGTTGTGGGTTCACAGCGTTGCCAAGGTTAGCGAGACAATCTGGCAGGAAACGGACGTGCACTTCGATTGGAATCAATTCAAGCCAGGACAAGATCTTGCGGAAGTATCATGTGAGTTGTCAGTGCGCAATTACGATAAACTCCTTCCGACTGGAGTCAGACTCACGCTCTCGAGAGTCCGCGACGCCTGGACAGTGGACGATTTCAACAACGTACGAAACGAGTTGTTGGACCTCCAGCCTCCCTATCCTTTGGCTCTGCGACAAACCGAAGGGATACCCGCCTCCGACCCCGGCTTCAGGGTTCTGCTAATCGCCCCCGACTTCCCCAGGTTTGAGGGTGAGGTTACCGAACAATTCCTGAGCGCTGCTTGGGGACAGCTCACCGCTGACGTCGCTCCCGACGGAAGACCCTCCTATAGTCTAAGAGTCCGCACACAGTCAGAGCCGATTTCCTTCAGCCCCCCAGAAACCGTCTTCCCTGATCTGGCAGGTGCACGATTGTACGTCTATTACCACTTGTACAAAGGCACCGACGATACAGGAATAGACACTCGGAGTGCGCAGAGAGTGGGGAGACGGTTTGGAGGGGTAGCGATATATCAGGACGGGTTCCGAGTCTTCCCGTACGGGGAACCTAGCTTCGACTGGTTATCGTTGGACAGAGACCGGGCACGAAGAATCACTTTTGTACCTCCCTTGCTGAAGAATCTGCTGCCCAATGGTAACGGTGGCCGTCCGATGCTAAACATACCTGGCAACAACCAGCTATTCGGTGGAGTCCACATTTCGAAGCATAAGCATCCAGGCATCATCCCAACTCTGAATAGGGAAGGGCTGCTGGAAAACGCTTCCCTGGAGCAGCTGCGGCAGTTCGTCCGCCTAGGTATCGACTGGATGACGGTGGAGCGGCATCGATTAGAAAGCCGAGTGAAATCTGGCCAAGAGCCTGCAAATTACATGGATAGAGAGAGTCCCGTGGCATTTGTGAACCGGGCGGTCACTGAAGTACGTAAAGCCCTGGAGGAATGCCCTTCTCCAAGAGCGACCGAAACCATCAATCAGGTACTTAACGAAGTGCAATCATTTGTGGAGTCAAGCACCGAGGAACAAATGAGCAAGATAAACATGCTCCGGGTACTGGCTTCAGTAGGAACTATGGTGGTCGTGTTTGTCCATCAGATACGCGGCATCATCGATGGATTCAGAGAATCGGCAAGAAGCATGGAACGACTGAAGAGCGGAAGCACTCCCACAGAAATCGGGAGCGTCCAGTCGCGGCTCGAATCGTGGGTACAGGTCATGGAGGCTCAGGGTAGCCTTATCGGAGTCCTGCTCGGCCCGGACGCTCGTCAGAGGCGTAGACAATGGGTGTTGCGCCCCTTTGTTGACAGACTACTATCGGCCTTCGACCATTACTGTAGGACAAATGGCATCGAATTGAGCAATTCTGTTCCATCTCATGCGCGGACCCCACCTATGTTCGAAGGTGAAGTCTACTCGATCTTGATAAACTTGTTGACCAATGCACTCAAAGCCGTTAGAGGCCAGCCTATACGCGCTATCGAGGTGGGTGCCGAACAGCAATCTAATTCATTCCGCTTGTGGATTAGGGACACAGGCGTGGGACTCGCGGTTTCAGAGAGGAACCGGGTGTTTGAACCGTTCTATACGACTAGCCGGCCTGACCCAGTACTTGGCATCGGGACGGGTTTGGGCCTAACCATAGTCAAGGACATCATCGACGAAAACGGGGGAACAGTCCAGTTTATCGATACCGATTCTCGATGGAGGACTTGCATCGAGATACGATTGCCGAAGGGAATGGAGGCTTGCCAAGGTGACAAGTAGGGTCCTATACATTGATGATGCAGAGCCTGAACTCCTTCGTACTTACGCCGCCCAGTTGCAGGAAGCAGGCTCACTAGAAATCGAGTGTTCGCCTCCTCCATTGCAGATGGACCTTCGTCCTTTCGTGCAGACTACTTCCGATCTCTTCCTAGTTGACTACGACCTTACTCAAGTCGATAAGCAGGGCAGGCACGCTGACTACTTTGGGGGTACCCTTGCCGCAAGGATTCGAGAAGTGTTCCCTGAGCACCCCATCGTACTCCTGACCCGACGATCACTGGAGTCCTGGAAAACCAACCGATACCTACTAGAGGCCCTGGAGGTATTCGATTGGGTGTTGTTCAAGGACGATGACCCAACACTTGCTGCCCGTATCCTAACCTCGATTTCCACGGCCTTCAAGAGACTTCGCGGTACCCAGGGAAAGGACTGGCCGTCCCTTCGGAGGTTGCTCGGAACAGCTAATCCAGTGGAGGAGGATCTTGTGAGACAGGCAGGGCCGCCCCTTCGTGATGGTCAGTGGCAGGTGCCTGTCCTGGCGCGTTGGCTCCAGAACGTCCTGCTGCGGTACCCTGGGGTGTTGTACGACGAGGTCCACGCCGCTACCTATGTGGGCCTTGATATTGCTTCGTTCGTCACGCCAGAAGTCCAAGAGCTGTTCCGCGAAACAATCTACACTGGATGTTTTTCTGATCTCTCCCCAAGGTGGTGGAAGAGGCGCCTTCTTTCTGCAGCTAAGCAGTTCCTTCTGGAAAACGGTGTTCAGGATTCTGTCAGACCTGCACTGGCGGACACTCTTCGGTCTCGATGTGCACTTGATGTCAGTGCTTCGAAGTGCGTTAGCAGCGGCAACAGCCCCGCCGACACCGTCTGCTATGTACTTAACCAGCCGGTCTTGTACCGTTATTCGTTGTCCTATCGTCCGGACACCCGTCCAGCTGTGATGGATGAGCCCAGAGTCTCCTTCAAGGCCATCCGGGAATCCAATGAGGTGATGGACGAGCTCTTTGACGCCGACGTAATGCCAATGGTCTGCAGGATTAGAGGAGGAGAATCCCCCCTTGAACGGTGAAGACGTCGCTCGTTCCGTAAGAGTCATCTTGAAAAAGTTCCGCCGCTTCCTGGAACCGTCCTCTTTGGACGTACTTGAAGAAGTGGAGGCTTGTGCGTTAGACTCATACGCCACATTCCGAGCACGGATGAGAGGCCGGAGAGAACCTCCAAGTGGTCTTGAATGGGGCTATTCCATTCACCCCGACAAACCCCTTGCCTTCAAACCGACTGTAGTCGGTCAGTGCAAGCTTCAACCAGATCTCTACTGTACTGTGAAATGGACGAGTGTTGATAGTTGCCCCTCTCGTCAGAATGTGGGACTTCGAGTGTGGTCCCTGGAACCTAGAGTCACATACCGCGAGCATTTGGATTCCGAGGGTGTTAGGAAGGCGCTCGCTGAGAGACCGGCTGGCCCTAACCGTCGAGTTATGCTCCGCTATCATTTCGACCTTGCAGCCACTAACCAGCAAGGACCTCACTATCACCTCCAGGCTGGCGGCAAACCACGCAAAGATGAACTGTGTTGGCTGCATGAGGGTATTTCGGTCCCGCGAATACCCTTCCCACCACTGGATCTCGTTCTAGCGGTTGAACTAGTTGCAGCCAATTTCCTTGATGAACATGATAGGGACGTCCTTCGGGATCCGCATTGGTTTGGTATGATACGCCACAACCAGGACTACTTCCTGACCCCATATTACTCCAATTGCCTGACCCTTCTTAGGAATTCCGGTCAGAGCCTATTGGGAGGCCTGTGGAACGTGAAGTGGTCGTGACCACTAGTAACGGCAACAAGTTGATTTTGGGACAGTATGCTACGCCGAAACCTGTTGCCGAGGCTATAGTAACATGGGCCGTAGACGGTAATGACCCTCAGGTCTTGGATCCAAGTTTTGGTGGATGCGTTTTCGTGGAGTCGGCATTCAAGACACTGAGGAACCTTGGCTTTGGGGACTATTTAACGCGCGTGCATGGGACAGATATCGACCCCGATGCAGTCACTCACTTGACCCCTTTCATTAGCTCTGGAGCGCCGAGGCATCACTTCCATACGAGTGATTTCTTCGATTTCTCCCTAACGGTGGCCCCTCAGGGGGGGTTCTCGGCGGTTGTCGGGAACCCCCCCTACGTGAGAAGCCACGTTCTTCGTGAAGACCTCAGACAAAAGGCTCAAAATCGAATCCAGTCAGAGGGATTCTCTGTGTCTAACACCGCGAGCTACTGGGCCTATTTCGTTCTGCACAGTCTGACTCTGCTCAGGAAAAGCGGATGCTTAGGTATGGTACTTCCTGGTGCTTTTCTTCATGCCGAATACGCACGACCAGTACGAGAGAGAGTATTTGCAGACTTCGAAGAGGTTCGGGTCGTGTTGATTGGTGAACGGATCTTCAGGGATGCAGAGGAGGAGGCTATACTCCTTCTTGCGAGAGGATGGGGCAACAAGAACAGAGTATTACAGGTCGCTCGACTAGACAGCATACGAAACATAGGAGATCTAAACAGTATCGGTGCTGTCCCAGTCCTAACCAAGGAGGATGGAAGTCCTGCCATTCTCGCTTCACTCGTGGGACAGGAGATACTAAGGCTTTACGATTCATTACTTCGAAATCCCGATGTCGTCTCCCTTGGTAGCCTGGCAAAGACGCGCATCGGCATTGTCACTGGGTGTAATAAATTCTTCATCCGCAGACCGTCGTATTTCCGGAGCCGTGAATCTCTCGCACGGCTTACCAAGATGATCGTCACCAGCTCCTCCTCCTTCGCAGGAATTGAGTTTTCTAGACGCGATCTGGACGACCTGATGACTGCAGACAAACCGTGCTTTCTTGTCTGTCTTCCGAAAGAAGGTGAGTTGTCCTCTGAAGCGCAGAGATTCATTCAGGAAGGAACAGACAATCACCTACATACGCGATACAAATGTGCCAATCGCAAGCCATGGTACTTGGTGAGCATTTCTGATCCACCGGACGCCTTCCTTACCTACATGTCCGGGTATGCACCACGTGTCATCATCAACTCTGCGCGGGTCATCTCAACTAACGCTATACATCAGCTGGTCCCTAGGGATGGCAACGAGGTGTTCGATCCACCCCGCCTGGCCCTTGGATCTCTGACTACACTGTTCCAGTTCAGTGCGGAATTGAACGCCAGGAGCTATGGGGGCGGGGTACTCAAGGTAGAGCCCAGTGAGGCTGATCGGCTGCGCATCCCGCTGCCAGGATTGGTTAACGTTGAACCGCGATTTGTGTCGGAGGTTGACTCAGTTGTAAGAACATCAGGGATTCGCGTCGCTACCCAGATGGTTGACGAAGAGTGGCTCTCGAAAAAGATGGGACTGCCGAGACAGGCACTACTTGACCTCAGAAGTGCGTGCGATTTCTTGAGGACACGCCGTACCAGCAGAAGATACAGAAATCTAGGAGAGCCCTCTCAGCTTGCAGGTCGCAAATCGTCCTAATGTGGAGTGCCGACAGCCTCAACTGGGGTTCGTGACCTTCAGGCCCGAGGTTTGCCTACAGATTCCTTCAGATTCCGCCTCACGACTGACACTCTTGCCGTTCAGCTACGGCTACCGCCACCTTTCACCGTTCGGGACTTTCACCCTAAAGATAGCGCTCATGCCAGGCACACCAAGGGGCGGGCCGCGGACCCCCGAATCTCATCGGTCCGCGGCCCACTGGGCACGAAGTTGCCTAGAATTGAGACGCGGATGGTGGAGCCTTTGCCCAGAATGTTTCCGGGGTAATCCTGCTGACGACCTTCTCTCCGAACATGGGTTTCTCGACGCCGAGGTAGAGAACGGGATACAGTGCGAAAGACAGCACGATCCCTGTGACCACCGGGATGGGAAGCACATTGAAATGGCACAGCGATCCCACTGTGAGCCACGATACTATGCCGGCCAGACCGTTGGTCTGAATCTCCCTACCCCTGGACAAGATAAGGTAGTGGGCCAGCATAACACCAACAAAACTCATGTTGTACGAACCGTGGAAACCCGCTATCCATTCGAAGAACTTCAACTGGCCTATGCCGGTCATCGCTCCGATGACCCCGAGAACGGCGACTATCGTCGTCGCCATAGTCCGGCCCATCCTCTTCCACGGATATGCCGCCGTAGCAAGAGCAAGGCCGGCCGTATATGCGTTGCTATCATTGGTGGTCCAGCCTATCCCTATGATCGAGATCAGGCCGAGCAACCCTATGCCCAATTGTGGGAACAGGGCCTCCAACGGCACCCCGATCGTGGCTCCCAGGAGCACTCCACATATCGGGGGGATCGAACCCAACACGAAAGCGATGGGAACTATGGTGTAGACCTCGGCTTTAGTCCTCAGGAACCTGGTGATATCGGTGATCAACATCACGAACCCACCCCAGGCCCCCGCATTAAGAAAGACCGCCCTGGAGAAACTCATACCCGTCTTCTCAACCGCGAGGGCGGCCTGCAATCCTCCAAATGAGTTCACGGCTATTATTGTAGCGATGACCGATATCACGAAGTAGAACGGCATGGCAACCCAGCTGAGATTGGCCATCCACTTGATCCCCTTGATGGCGGTAATCATCATTATCGCGCACATGATCCCGGACACGAGAGCCCTGGAGGACCCCAAACCCGGGTACAATACGCACACTGACCGCCCAACGGCGTCCGCCTGGAGCCCGATGGAGCCGAAGCCGATGACGGTGAACATCACCAGGGCCAGCAGGGTCTGGCCGTACCATGCCAGAGGTCCCTTCGCAAGCACATAGCTCGCCAGTCCCTTCTTCACTCCGACAGCGCCCATTATAGCCGCGATGACCCCCGCGATCGCATATCCGAGAACGCACGACCACACAGCCGGCAGACACGACAGTTTCGTTCCGATATCGTAGCCTATCGCCACCGAATACAATGACACCCAGTCACCCACGAAAGCCATCATTATGGACGCCCAGTGCACCTTCCGTTCCTCGGGAATGGGTTCGTAGACATCTTCGTCGAAAGCGGCTTCCCTGCTACTCTTCGACCGAGCTACCTGAGTCGCCTGACTCACCTGAGTCACCTCAACCCCTCCCTCTACGAATGCTTTAGGGTTCCCAATCGAGTACCCGGTGCTTCGGTTTCACGGGTAAGTACGAGGCTTTGCTATGACTGACCCCCAGCAACACGCAGTTGAGCGCGTCGTATACGGCCGCCCTGAGCGGCTCGATGACCGGTACGTCCAGGCCATTCTCAACCAGTTCTTGCCTGAGCGTCTTCGCTATCGGAGACATGCCGGTGCATCCCAACACCAGCGTGCAGGCCCCGTCGCTGAGCACGGCTTTCTTGGCTTCCTCCGCGATTCTTCTCCCGGCGTCTTTCCGCAGATCCAGTACAGGGACGTTGACTGAGCGTATTGACACGAGATTGCCGATCAGCCCATACTTCGCCAGGTTCGCCCTGATCGGACGGTCCATATCCGGTAGCACACATAACACGGAGAACCTGCCGCCAAGCCTGGCCGCCAGGCTGCAAGACGACTGGCACGCCCCCATAACGGGGATTTCCACAAGCTCCCTCGCGGCATCGAGCGCGACGTCGATGAAGCAGTCCACGACCACAGCATGAAAACCGTTCGTCTCAGCCCATTTCACCTTCTGCAATACGTACGGGGCTGCCAGGGCCTCATCGTACATGTCTTCAATCGATGCGTTGCCTTTGTCAACGAATACCGTCTCAAGCGTAACCGCCCCATTGGTCTGACGCTCGAGATATTCGGCGAGAGATCTCCGATCGGCCAGGTCCTCCTTGAACTCATCCAGGTAAACATCGGGGAACAGATCCAGGATCCTGATCGCGCCACCCATTATTCCTGTCCCTCCCCTGATGAAGTGCAGCGATCCCGCTCGAACGGGCGCTGGGGTCACGTAGCCCGCACGATCGGCATCGTCGGCGTCCCGGCAGTAGACGGGTTCCGCCGATTGCCCTACCCGGTTCTGCGTCGTCGAGCACCGTCCTTTGTTCACACGGTACAACGACTGTGCCCATCCATAGTGCAAAGCAACACTCCACGAGTGCATGGAGTTCCCTGCCTGCGGATGGTGATGATTATGGGGCGAAGGTATAACTTCTCATCTGCCTGTTGAAAATTACTCAATGTATTGAGTATAATGTCTCCCACTGGTCGTACAGCGAGATGCGACAGGCGTTTGGCTGGCCCCTGGATGAGTACCTGTACTTCGGTGGTTATCCCGGCCCTCAGAAGTACGTGCGGGCCGGAAGTGGTCGCCATTGAGGTGACCAGCAGCCGGCGCAAGGACTCCTTGCCCGGCCTACAGGCGTTACCCCAAGCCTTGGGTCACTATCGATGTCTATTGGTCGGAGGGCAGGGCATCCCTCTCGATGAATTCCTGCTGGCCCCCGCGGATTATTGGCTGTCCCAGACCGGTTGAGAAGTGCACTATCCAGCCTCGTGCATAATCAGCTCACTGCAAAGCGGGGGTTTACCCATCCGGGAGCAGCATTTCGAATCCCCTTCTGATGACCCCGGCCATCAGTCTTCTTCTTTTCGCCAGGAACTCCGGATATCTCATGGTCTCCCATCCAGCGGGAAGAGCATGCAAGTCCATCATCCGGTCGAGTTGCCAAGTGTCGAAACGGTTAGAGTAAATTGAAACATACTCCGCAGGAGGAAGATCGCCAATGCTCATGTTGTCGTCCCACTCCAGCAAAGTATAGTTCGCTACCTGGTTCGTGTCTCTCACTTCGGTGATCCCCTGAGTCCGGAGGTAGCCCTTCGGAAAAAGATGGTGTGAGCACAGTATGATCGATCGTATGACATCTCGTGTGATATGATATACATGAGGTGACTATGATGAGCAGGAAGGTAAGGGTCACGATAACGCTAGAATCGGATCTGGCCGCCTTTGTGGACCGCCGCGCCAAGAAGAGCAAGGCATGCCGCAGCAAGGTGATTGCGGACATCATCGAAGGAGCCGAGCGGGCTGAGATCGAGACGCGGATGGCTGAGGGATATAGGCAGTACGCCGAGGACAACCGCCTGGACGCCGAGTCATGTCTTCCCGCACAATCGGAGGTGGTCCTCCGCGATGAATAGAGGGGATCTATACATGGTCGATTGGTCTCCGGGCAGGGGGCGCGAGCAAACCGGCGCAAGGCCGGCGCTCATTATCCAGAATGACATTGGCAACCTTTATTCCTCAACAACAATAGTCGCCGCGGTGACCACCACAATCAAGGGTTCCTACCCATTCCAGGTGATCGTTGAACCGGAGGATAGCGGCCTGCCTCAAAGGAGCACCATCAAACTGGACCAGATCCTCACAGTCGACAAGGAGCGCCTGCTGAACAAGATCGGGCATCTCTCCCCGCCTATGATGCTCAAGGTGGATCAAGCCATCCGCCACAGCCTCGGACTGTAGTAGTCGCTGGGACCCGTCTGCTGTAAACAAACATTACGGACTACCGGTGAGCCACCGCTCGGCCTCGTCTCGACTGGCGAATACGCGGAATTGGTTCCCCAGGTTTGATTCCAGCACCATTTCACCGAACCGTCCCCGGCCGGCCAGTTCAGAGGGAAGTATTGCCGCCGCCTTTACGAAGTAGTCTACGAATTTCTGCAACACAGCACCGGCCAACCCGGTAGATAGTCTATAAAAATCCTCCGTAAGGTTCTCGGCGCACAACATCAGGCGGTTGGTTTCGTTTTCGCCGCAAGCGGCCACGAGGTCAAGCGCATCCTGTTCATTTCGTATGACGCCCTTACAGTCAACATACTTCCCATTTACTGTCTCGACGACCTGGTACTCCATGTCACGACCCCCCTAGTCCACTCTATATTTGGGTAGATGAGTTCATCCTATTCGAATAGGTGAATTCGGCTTGATCGACGAGAGGGAGGTCCGAGCCTCCCTCTCGCATACTCGGTCTTACATCACAACATCGTAGTGCAGTCCACTGTGGTACACCTGCCGCGGGCTTATTGAAGCGCGAACTCGCAGTTAACCACCGCGGTGATCTCCTTATCCACCGTCGAGGTGTCGTTGATGCCGTAGTCGGCGACGTCCGTCGAGTTCACGGGTGTGATCTGGAATACGCCCATTTTGGCCGAACGCAGGTGGCCGACCTTGCTGCCGCTGGCGGCGGCGATCTTGGAGGCCCTGGACGTCGCGTCCTTGGCCGCCTCGGCCAACATGTCGACTTTCAAGTCGTTCAGCTTGGTGTAGATGTACTGCGGCTGCTGCGACTGGAAGACGACACCCTGCTCAATCAATACTGATGCCTCGCGCGAAATCTGGGTGATCTTCTCGACATCGTTCGACCTGACCTCCACGGTCTGGAACATCCTGTAACCGGATATCTGCTGGCTCTTGCCCAGCTTCCTCAATAGCTCCTGGTCGTAGATGTACAACGTCTCGGTCGACAGGGGCTGCATGACGATGTCCTTCTCTTCGATCCCCATCTTCACCAGGTACGCCTTCACCTTGGCCTGGTCGTCCTTCATACCCTGGTACGCGGCAGCCAGTTCATCGGCCTGACGGGAGAAACTGCCCCTCCAAACCGCCAGGTCGGCCTTGATCTGCTTCTTCGCCGAGCCAGTCACGGTAATGCTTTTCTTCGCGCTCACGAACGAGTCGAGCGGCTTCGAGAGTATCGCGGCGCAAACTATCAGCGCTATCGATACAATGACTGTTGAGACGATTACTGTGCCCTTGTTCATAAGACCCTCCCCTCCATAATACAATCGGGAAAAACAACTCAGCGCGCCGCCACGCGCTATCTCTTATGACGAAGCCACATGGGTCGTTTGTTCCACGGCTCCGCTTTCACTTCCTCCGATCGCTCAGGTGCTCAACGCGAAGGACTCAGACTCCCCCGCCGCCAGGAGGCGCATGATCTCCCCAACGGGAAGAATGCTTTTGATCCTGAGCGCGCTCAATCCCGAAAACACGAGCCCGTTGCCCACGTCTCCCTGTTGGGCTCGCCTGAGGGCGTCGAGGATGCAGAACCGGTGAGAGCATTGCTTCAAGCACCCCCGGCACCCGTCCGGTTCCAGGTTCTCCCCCTTCACAACCCTCTCCCAGAACGGGTTGCGGATGGCGCGCCCGGGCAACCCCACGGGGCTGTTCACCAGCACCATGTCTTCCGGCCTGGTAGCCACGTGCATCATCTTGAAATCGCTAGGGGCCGTGCACTCTTCGCTGGCGATGAACCTGGTCCCAACCTGCACCCCGTCAGCCCCCAATTCGAACAGGTCAGCGGCCTCGCGACCGTCGGCTATGCCGCCGGCGGCGATCACCGGCAGGCCCGTAACGCCGCGGACCTCCGGGACGATCTCCCTGATGGGCCTGTCGGTGCCCAGGTGGCCGCCTGCTTCAGCCCCTTCCACGACTATCGCGCTCGCCCCCAGCCTCTCCGCCGCCCTGGCGAGCCTCGCCGAGGAGACTATGGGAAGGATCGGGACCCCGCCTTCCCTGCCCCAGGTGTACATATCCCTGGAAAAACCCGCTCCGGATACAACGAAGTCCACCTTTTCCATGATGGCTGTTTTGACAAGGTCGGCGAACTGAGTGACGGCGAATAGGACGTTAAC
>JAHDPS010000036.1 GCA_018434225.1 Bacillota bacterium | reverse complement strand
TCTCGGCGACCTTCTTGTACAGCTTCCAGAGCTGGTCGTTATTGAATGCTCTCGATGTTATAGTGACCTTGTCGGCCTGCTCTTTGAGCGCCCGGAGTATCCTCGGGTGCCTGTGGCCTTGATTGAGAGCGGAGTAGGCGCTGAGCATGTCCATGTACCGCTTGCCCTCGGGATCTTCGACCCAGACGCCCTCGGCCTTCGAAATCACCACTGGCAACGGATTGTAGTTCCGGGCACCGTACTTCTCTGTTTCCTGGATGATGAACGCTGTTTTCTCCATAACCTCACATCCGTTCGATGCGGTAAGCCTTTGGGAAGGTTCACCGCAATGATATTACCTATTTCTATACGCGCCTAATCGGTGGAACCCCTGCAAGATTCTTCTGAAGAGTGTCAGAGAGCGGAATAGGGGGATATTCCGATCGGGATAACCGCCCTGACGCTGGCCTAGTTCGTTTAGGGCTTCAAAATTGACTTGGCGGCGGGCGTCACATATACTAATGGATGCGGGTTCATCCAGGCCCGCCGGCCAGTCGGGGCGTAGCGCAGTTTGGTAGCGCGCTTGGTTTGGGACCAAGAAGTCGCCGGTTCAAGTCCGGCCGCCCCGACCATCTTTCTAGCGGCCAGAATGCGGTTTGCGGTCGCCTTGATTTCGATCAAGTGATCCGATAAAATGGAGCGTGTTTCTGAACTAGCCTTCGCCGATGTTGCGGTAGTAGCTTTGGGGAAACAACAGAATATTCGGAAATCATGCGGACTCGCTAGAGCGAGAAAACATGAGGAAAACGAAGATTTAAGCGGGTGTAGCTCAATGGTAGAGCGCCAGCCTTCCAAGCTGGTTACGGAATAAGGGGCTATACCCAATCCCCAAAAGTATGCTGTAGCAGGCAGAACATACGAGACTGAGTCACGAATAGTGATTCAGCCTCGTTTTTGTGTCAATAGCTTCGTTCGCATACTGTGTGCTGGGGGAAGGCTACTGTGACATTCGAGAATGCAGCTCTAGCCTTTGAAGCTAGATCAATAGCTGCCAACCATTCCGAGACGACCATCCGGCTGTATAGCATGAGGCTGAGACTCTTCGGTGAGTACCTGAGAGCCAGGGGCGTTGAGCGTGTCGAAGACGTTACCCCCGCACTCATCAGGGAATACATCGGCGGCCTGTTTGAGCGTGGACTGTCACCCTTCACGGTCCATCAGACGGTGCGGATATTGAAGACGTTCTTTCACTACCTCCACGATGAAGAACTCATTCCCGCGAACCCTTCGACGAGGGTCCAGAAGCCAATCCTGCCGGAACTCCCGTTCCCTGTCTTCTCCGATGAAGATATTCGCAAGATGCTGGATGTTTGCAGGCCGATAGGCTACCTGGGGATCAGGAACGGCGTAATAATCCAGACGCTTATCAGCACCGGCATAAGGGCTGCTGAACTCTGTACCCTCAACGTCGATGGTGTGAATCTTCGGGATGGCTACATCACCGTATTCGGCAAAGGTAGGAAGACGAGAGTAATTCCCATTCGGGCCGAGTTCAAGGGCGATCTGGTACGCTACCTCGCAATTCGAGCCGCCCATCTGGAGCGGTGTAGGCTTCTTGGATATGAAGTCTGTGAGAATGCGGCGTTTCTCACCAATCATGGCGGCAGGCTGCGTGTACACGGGCTTACTCAACAGATTGGAAAAATCGGGGCAAGGGCGGGTGTTGAGGATGCCCGAAGTAGCCCCCACACCTTCAGGCACACGTTTGCCACAAACTGGATTAAGGCAGGCGGGGATCTATTTTCCTTGCAGCAGATTCTGGGCCATACGACCCTTGAAATGGTTCGGCGCTATGTTTCCTTGGCTGCCGCCGATATCGCTAAGAAGCAGCAGCGGTATGGGATGGATTTGCTTTCACTGGGGAGGCGCAAGAAATGAGGACCGTCACCCTTAGCGAATCCCGGCTCCCGAGTGGTACACTGTGTCGCCTCATTCTGACCAGTGATTGCGGTTTATATGAAATCGTTGAGGAAAGCGTGAACGAAAGCGGGAGCGTGTCGCGGAAAGGGGTGATTTTGGCGGAAAAGGACCTGGAAACCATCACAAAAGTGCTGACTGAGGATAAGAAGACCCTTTGGGGAAGGAGGGATACCGATGTTCACGTGCCCGAAGTGCGGAAGCGCAGACATACACCGGACAGATAACGTTCAGGGTGTGTGTGGGACGATTCTCACGGGATTCTTCATGCTTCTCTTTCTCGGTGTTCTTAGCGGGCCGCCCAAATGGATAGCATGGGTGAAAAACAAGTTAGGCAAGAAGCATGGGGCAATCGGAGGGAGATTGGTAGTGGCAAGTCGGGGGAGACGCCCTCCCGCTTTTAGTCCGTTATGGCAGGCAGGTCGGCAATATGTCCTCAAGCGCGATAATTACAGATGCCGGTACTGCGGTAAGGCGGTAATTGACTATCCCGATGGTAGGTATCGCCATGATCTCGCGACCATAGACCACGTCAGACCACTCAGCAAGAATGGCCTTACCTCTTTCGATAACCTTGTGACGGCTTGCGGGGAGTGTAACTCCTTCTTGGGAAATGAACTCGACAGCGTTAGGGCCAAACGATGGTATATCCGTTTTACACGGGGACTGCGAAGAATAAGGCAGAGTGCGTAGTCAGGAGAACATGGTGATGGCTTGTAATGAGTGCAACACCTGCCCAGGCAACCCGTGGGGCACATTTGATGAGAAGAAGCACTACATTTGAATTGCTCAAGAGTAGGGTTGCGTGAATCACTGAGGGGTGGCGGTACATACTTCAATGCCGAGAGTGCGGGAATCGGTGGAGAACAAGATAGGGGAGCAGGAGAATCTACCTTGTCCAGATAATTACGACAACATGGGTATCTATGGGGAGGGCGAGCCTTGGGGAGTGAAAGCGATTGGCACCGAGGTTGGCTCATCATTATTGGCCTGATTGTTAGTCTGGCGACTGTTGCCCTACTCGGGGACGCATTTTTGCAGTGGCAGCATTCCTCCCCTGCGGCGTGGTTAACGACATCCAAGCCGTCTGAGGTGTTCAACTACCATGTCAAAGAGACCGTGCTGGACGGGGAAAGGGTCCATGAGATTGAATTCTCGGGGTTCACGGGAAAGCAGATCGTTGTTGAACATCCCGCAATCGAGAAAGTGGGAGAAGGCAGATTCATCTTCAAGGACCGTTCTTTCCTGCAGACAGTAAAGAGCGATAGACCTTATGTCTCTGCAACTGTTCCGTACAAGGTGCTTTCGGGCACAGAGACCGTCCGTGCAGATTCGCTTGATTTCTATGTGGACAGGAAGTGTCAGTTGACCCTAGAATCGAGCAACGTAAGCACCTGGGCAAAGACATTCACCGTTCGGGGTTCAGCGGCCCCAGGAGCGAAGGTGACGGTGAACGGCAAGCCCTTGAAGACCACAGGCTCCAGTTTCGAGTATCCTGTGAACCTCACGAAGCCCGGCAAATACCAGTATGAGTTCGTGGCTTCTAGGGCTGCAGAGGAGCCTAATAAGCAAGTGGTCATGATTACTAGACCCCCCGATTATTCGGTCGATGAACCGCCCAAGTATGCCGACACCAATCTGATCACCTTCTCGGGCACAGTCAATCCAGCATTCAAGGTCAAGATCAACAACTTAAACATTCTTGTCCGGGAAAATGGGTCATTTGATCATGACCTCTCTCTTGAAGAGGGGAAGAACAAGGTATTGGTACAGATTGCCAATGCACAGGCACAGCAGGTGTATTCAAAGACCTTCTACGTGATGTGGGAAGGTGTGGAGAAGACTTACAAGAGGCAGGCCCAAACCATTTCCTATCAGCAGCTCAAGAAAGATGTGAAGCAGTACGAAGGGCGTGCTGTGAAGTTCTATGGCAGTGTGCTGCAAATGGTGAGTAGCGGTCGTAGCGAGGTGTTCAGGTTGGGAGTCGGCGGTTCTGTCACCAACGTGGTAATGTGTATGTATTTGGGAAGCACCGATATCGTGGAAGGCAACTTTGTCACTGTCTATGGTCCCATCACGGGAGAATACACCTATGTTTCGCAGGCGGGATGGGTGATAACAATTCCGTCAATGATGGTACTCTGTTTTGACTAGGACTCCTCTAATGACGGGCGATGCGGGAGGGATTCGCGTGGTGGAGTGCAAGTTCTGTGGTGAACGAGCGGCTGTATATCATGAGGCCCCCAAGTGGCCCGTCAAGTTAATCCTGGGGTCATTCCTCCTATTCGGCGGACAGATGGTGTTGGAAATCATTGCGCCCGCAATGTCTTTTTCCCGGGATATCACTATATCCGCTTCAGTAATTTGCGGGCTCGTTGGGTGGCCCGCTTTTGTCTTTGGAAAGAAATCAATGTATGAATGTACACATTGTGCTCGATCCTGGACTACTACCGAATAGTTGGAGGAAGAAACACACAGAAACCCCCGAAAGGGGGTTTTCTATTGGGGGTACAATGACTGCCTGCATGCACGTCGGCGACTTGCCACACAGCAATAGACACACCGAATTTCTAGTAATATACTGGTATTGAGAGGCAAACATATGTTCGCACAGAATAGTGTTGTTCGACATGAAATAGTGTTGACGGGGGTAGGGGTACATCGAAAGACTAAACCAGTTTGAGTATATAGAACTGGTTCTCGCCAAGCTAAAGGCAGGCGAGATTGATAGTCTTGTCTCTGTTAAGTGCTCAGACAGCGAGATAAGAAGGCTGGAGGGCGCGACACCAGAAGAAAAGAGTATCTACCTACTTGAAAAGGACTATGGGGCACGGACTCGTGAAGTTGAAAGATACGAGATTCCCTTCGGTGCAATATACGACAGGGACAATGAATATGAAGATGATGGTTACGACTCCGATGCAGTTGACCCCAACTTTACCCCCGATGAGACAGTTCAGCTCAGTGAATCTCAACAAGAGATGCGAGCCATGGTCGATGCCTTGCCTCAGCGCCAGTCTCAGTGCATTCGGCTGTATTATTTTGAGGACCTTAGACAGGAAGAAATTGCTATTAAACTGGACATAGCCCAACAAGCTGTGTCCCGGTACCTGCAACTGGCCCGTAATAGTCTCCGAATGATGGTCCTTATCAGAGATTGGTATCCCGACAAGGATTACTGGAGGAAGCCGCGTTCATTCCGAAAACGATTGAAGCGGGTTTTTCAGAACCCTTCTGCACCCAGGACCCAGAAGTGGGTAGCTCTGGCTTTCTACTTGGCGTCGTCTCCCGATCCAGATGCGCCCTTGCCAGAAAAATTTGAGGATACCGCCTAACGAGTATTGTAAAAACGGGAGTTTCCCGCCTTAATAGTAGAGGGGTTGTACAGACTCCCAATGGGGCAATACCCGATTTTATAGGCTCCTACCTCCTATTTAGAGAAGATGCCCGATGAGATGAAGAAACTTATAGAGATGAAATACTGGAAGGGAGAACCTTGGCTAAAAATTGCGCTTGAGTTGCACATCACAAAACCGACATTCTTTCGTTGGAGAAAAGCGGCAGTGGAAATCGTAGGGAGGTATATGGGCGTTGTTATGTGAGACTAAGATGAGACTTTGGGGCAGTATTTCCCATGATATAATTATAATAGAGGGGCCTAAGCGATTGGGCCTCTTCTACTATTTGGAGGATTGACAGGGAAAATTCGCAGAACAGGTTGCAGAACCTCCTACTTCCCACCTATAGAGTAGGAGGACGATCTAGTCCACTTGCCGGGGCATTAATTGGACGCCGGAGATGGATATGTATGATACATGGGACAATGTTGAATTGTGCCGAACGATTTACAGGAAATTCGGCGATCTTTGTATGGTTTGGATAGCATATTTTGGCGGTTTTCCCCCCTTATATATGGGGGGATCTTTTGGCCTACGGTTCTTCTCGCGTAGACAGTCCCAGGCGCTACTCATTCTCATTAACTCCCTAACGCCCCAACAGGCTAGATGCCTTGAGCTATATGTCTATGAAAAACTTACCCAAGAGCAGATTGCGAAAAGGCTGGGTATTGGTAGAACAACTGTCGAGTGTTATCTAAGTAGGGCTTGGGCTAGGTTCAGAGAGATTTGGGCAGAGGTGCCGTCAAAAACGCCGATTTCCAAGGTACTATATGAGGACAAATTATGGGGAATCGTTCGACAAGAGCTTACGAAAAGGCTTAGTTCCCACCTATAAGATGAAGGGCCATTTGGGTTTGGCGCGAGAAAAAATTTGCAAAAAAGTGTACAAGGTGTATCTAAAACCGCCCTTTTCCCACCTATATTATGGAGGGGTAAGTTGTGGCCCAGTTGTGAGAGCGAACGAAAGAATTTACTGAGGACTAGAAAACAATACCACGTTTTGCCCGACTTCCCACCTATA
>JAHDPS010000032.1 GCA_018434225.1 Bacillota bacterium | reverse complement strand
GGCGGCGATGGGATACACCTTGATCGTACGACTGTCTTTCAGCAGGCTAAGGTGTAGGTCTCTCGTATTGATGAGGATTTCCAGATCCTCGTCTTGCGGCGGCTCTGCTATCGCCGCCTTCCCCTTTATGCCCTTGAGTTCGAGATCCCGCGACTCGCTCTCCCCCACAGGCGAGCGACTCCCGGCTGCCTGAGCGGCGACAACCCCGGCGCCGGCAGGTGACGACCCCCGATTCACCTCATGGTCTAAAGGCAACGACACCCAGATCAGAAGCATGCCCAACACCGCCAGCGTTCGTCCAACGGCACGGACATCGCCAAACACACCTTCGCCCCCCCGTACGATGAGCCTACGACATCCTATGCGGGATGAAGGCCGATGGGCGGCAAGCGGCAGAATATCAGATTACGCAGGGGCTTGTGTGCATTGACAATGGATGAAACCACGTGCTATCATCGAGTTACGCGGTTCGCGGGCACACTGTAACCGGCGCCGCAACCGAACATTGGGCATCCGAATAGTGGTCGAAGAGCCGAGGTGGCGGAACAGGCAGACGCGCGCGACTCAAAATCGCGTTGGGCGACCCCCAGTGAGGGTTCGATTCCCTCCCTCGGCACCAGCACAGTAAGTGCTTCCAGGTTCCTCGCGAGCCTGGATTGTGTTTTTTCAGCCTCGAGTCAAAGGCTCAAGAGACTCTTTCGCAACTCCAGGAGCGTTCGACACCACTCGACACGCCAAATCCTCCCCTACCACGCACATTCCCGCGTAATGCCACCTTCGCGTCGAATTTTCAGGAGCGTTCTTTGCAGATGCTGGCAGGAACTTACAACCCGGCTCCGAAAATACCCGTTTGTCGGCAAAACAGAAGAGCGCGCATGCTGTTTCCAGATAAGGAGGCCCCAGAGTGCAGTCATTACCGCTGATTGCCGTGATTCGAGCGAAAATAGCGGATATCGCGGAAGCGGACGAGATTGACGGGAACGAATGCATGTCTCTCGTCCGCGAACTGGATGCCCTTGTACTTCAATTCTTGCGGAATAAGGGGGGGCCCGTCGGTGGTGCAGCAGTACGGCAAAGATGTAATGGCAGCGTTGCGAATCCACGCGGTATGCCTGGAGATTCTGGAGGAAGGAGCGACTGAAGGACTCTTGCATAGCCTCCTGGCGGCTCTGGACGGTTTTTTGGAGACCAGCGACCAGAAGTGAGCATCCCTGACCCCCGGAATAGCCGGGGGTCAGGTTTCTCCGAAGGCTGGTCACGCATTTTTCAGCGCCCTGACGAACTCCTGAGCCGCCGCTATTCGGCGGCTTGCATCCACGCCATCCAGGAGATCGAGCAACGCGCTCGCCACAATGGCTGCGTCGGCAATGCCCCATAACCGGGAGATGTGTTCCGGACGCGAGATGCCGAACCCCGCAACCAGTGGAATATCCGTGATCTTCCTGACACGCCGTAGTAGCGCCGGTAATTCATCCGACAGGGACTCGCGAGCGCCCGTCACTCCAGTGACCGACACACAATAGATGAAGCCGCCAGCCTGGGCGGCGATCTCCCGAATGCGGGCATCAGTGCTGGTCGGCGCCACAAAGGATATTAGGTCGAGTCCGCGGCTTCCGAGCGCCTCCCTGAGCGGGACGGACTCTTCGGGCGGTAAATCGGGCACTATGAGGCCGTCTCCCCCGACAGAAGCCAGGTCGCCCGCAAGTCGTTCCAGCCCGTACGCCAGAAATACATTGTAGTAGCCCATCAGTAGGATGGGCATGCGCACACCGGCACGGCGTCGCGCCGTGCCCAGTGTTTCAAGGCACTTCGCGAGTGTAATCCCATTTCCCAGGGCGGCCTGCGAGGCTCTCTGTATCGTCACCCCGTCAGCCACCGGGTCGGAGAACGGCACCCCCAGCTCCAGCGCGTCGGCGCCGGCCTCTTCGAGCGCCGGGATGAGCTGCGTCGTGGTGGCCGTGTCGGGGTAGCCGCAGGTGAGGAATGGCATCAGGCCCACCCGGCGCCCATCGCGCAACCGGGAAAAGAGGGGCGCGAGACGCGAGCCGCTAACAGGCTGAGCGCAACTATCGCTCTGAATTCGCTTCATTCAAGACTCACCCCCAGGGCCGTCGCGACGGTGTCCATGTCCTTATCACCGCGCCCGGATATATTGACCAGTACGACGCTATCGCCGGGCAGGATAGGAGCCAAGCGAGCGGCGTGGTACACCGCGTGAGCCGGCTCCAGGGCGGGGATAATCCCCTCGGTGCGGCTCAGCGACTCCAGTCCCTCGATCGCCTGAGCGTCCGTTACCGCCACGTATTCGGCTCGGCCTGTTTCCATGTAATAGCTGTGCTCCGGCCCCACGCCGGGGTAGTCGAGCCCGGCGGAGATGGAGTGCGTGCCCATGATCTGGCCGTCCCGATCCTGAAGCACGTAGGTCATGCTGCCGTGCAGCACCCCGGGGGTCCCCGCGCATAGCGTGGCGGCATGCGCACCGGTCGCAAGACCCCTGCCCGCCGCCTCAACCCCTATCAGGCGCACAGCGGGGTCGTCGCGAAACGAATGGAATATGCCCATCGCATTGGAGCCGCCCCCAACGCACGCCACGACCGCGGCGGGCAACTTGCCCGTCGCCTCCAGCACCTGAGCGCGCGCCTCCCTGCCGATTACGCTCTGGAAGTCACGCACCATCACGGGGTAAGGGTGGGGACCTACCACGGAACCCAGCATGTAGTATGTCGTGCGGACGTTGGTCACCCAGTCGCGGAACGCGGCGTTGACGGCGTCCTTCAAAGTCCGCGTTCCGGCGCTCACCGGCATCACCCGCGCTCCCAGGAGTTTCATCCGGAAGGCGTTCAGCGACTGCCGGCGCACGTCCTCCTCCCCCATGTACACCACGCATTCGAGCCCCAGCATGGCGCAAACCGTGGCGGCCGCCACACCATGCTGGCCGGCGCCGGTCTCAGCGATGATGCGCCGCTTACCCATGCGCTTCGCTAACAGGGCCTGGCCCAGCGCGTTGTTGATCTTGTGGGCGCCGGTGTGGGCCAAGTCTTCGCGCTTCAGGAAGATGCGGGCTCCCCTGCAGCGCGCGGCGAGACGGGTGGCCTCGTATAGCGGCGTCGGGCGACCAACGTAGGTGGCGCAGAGTCGCGCGAATTCCTCCTGGAACTCCCGATCCGCCGAGAGACCCCCGTATGCCTCATTCAATTCTTCGATGGCGGGGACGAGCGTCTCCGGCACGAAACACCCACCGAAGCGGCCGAAACGCCCCCTCGCGTCGGGCAGGGCCGCCGCGCATCCGTCCGTGGTCGAATCCATCTTTTATCTAATCCCCTTTCTACGCGTCCTGTTCCCGTGTATCTTGAATGCGCACCGCTCGTATGAACTCTACGATCTTCGCAGGATCTTTCACTCCCCCGGTCTCCACCCCGCTGGAAACGTCCACGCCCCATGGCCGCACCCGCAATATCGCATCGGCCACGTTCTTTGCGTTCAACCCCCCAGCGAGCAGGAGGCGACGAGCGGCCGCAATCCCGCGTGCGCTCGGATAGCCCCAGGGTTGCCCGACCCCGCCCCACGCATCGTCCCCCTCACTTTGAGCCGGTGCGTCGACGAGGAGCAGGGGCGCCAGATGCTCCGGGTACAGTGCCGCCTGGGCGGCGAGGCACTCAACCTGGTCTCCATTGGGGCCGCGTGCTCGGATGGCCTTGATGATCGGCAGTCCCGTCTTTCCCGCCACCGCCCCGCACATCCCGGGGGACTCGTTCCCGCTCAGCTGCACGTAGTCGAGATCGCACGCCACCGCGGTGCCGATTATCTCGTCGAGCGCCTGGTTGACGAACAATCCCACCACACGCGCACTCTCTCGGGGGACCGCCCCGGCGATCTCCCGCGCTCGCCGCAATTCAACATAGCGCCTGCTCCGGGGATAGAAGACCAGGCCAATTAGATCCGCACCGGCCCGCACCGACGCAATCGCGTGCTCGGGACTGCATATCCCGCAGATCTTTATCCGTGTCACCTGGACACACCCGCCAGCTCTCGAACCTTGGCCGCCACGTCGACGGACGTGACAAGCGCCTCCCCGACCAGCACCGCTTGAGCTCCGTAATCGGCCACCTCGCGCACGTGCTCGGCGCAAATGATGCCGCTCTCACTCACGACCGGTATGCCGGGGGGAATCAGCCGCCGCAACCGGGCGGTCGTGGCGCGATCCACCGCGAACGTCCTCAGGTCCCGGTTGTTGATGCCGATTAATGTCGCGCCCGCCGCGAGGGCGACGTCCACCTCGACCGCGTCGTGCACCTCGACTATCGCGCTCATGCCGACGCCCTTCACTACTTCGATCAGCGCCCCGACCGCCCCGGCGGCGACGTATCCATCGCCGACAGCCTCACCTCCGCTCAAGGCGCCCACGATGAGCAGCACGGCGTCCGCTCCGGCCGCGCGCGACTCGTACACCTGATACTCGTCTATAATAAAGTCCTTGCGCAACAGCGGAATCTGAGTGACGGCCCGTACCCGGCGCAAATCGTCCAATGACCCTTTGAAATGAACGTCTGTCAGCACCGAACAACAGGCCGCGCCGTTCTCGGCATAGAGACGCGCCGTGGCTACAACATCCAGGTTGGGTGCCAGGTCCCCCTTGGACGGCGAGGCGCGCTTGATCTCGGCGACGAGCCCCACCCGGCCGCCGGCGAGCGCGCGGCGGAATGGGCGAGGGGCTGGGGCCCTAGCCGCAAGGCGCTCGATCTCCCGCCGCGGGACAAGGGCCCTGGACGCCTCCACCTCCTCGGCCTTGGTCGAAACGATCCTCTCCAGTATCGAGATCATGCGGCGGGGCCCCTCGCCGATGCCGACGCTGATGCCGATGCCTCACCCGGTTCGGGGCGCTCCGCGAGGCGTCGCGTTGTGCTGATGAACGCCTCCAACCGTTCCAGAGCGGCACCGGAATCGATGCTCTCCTCGGACAGCCTCACGCCATCTATGAGCGAACGGGCCTTGCCGCTCGAATATAGGCCTGCGCCGGCATTCAATAGCACAACGTCCCGCCTCGGACCTCGCTCGCCCTCAAGCACAGACCGGAGAATCGCGGCATTCTCCGCGGCACCGCCGCCCTTCACTGCTTCGAGCGAAGCGGGCCGAAGGCCGACATCGCCTGGATGTATCTCATACTCGGATACGCCGCTTCCCGTCCACTCGCGGACTAAATTGACCCCGATAAGCGACAGCTCGTCGAGCCCCCCCGCTCCGTGCACCACCATAGCCCGGCGCGCCCCGAGCCTGCCGAGGGCCTCAGCCATCGGGCGCAAAAGCGAGGGCACGGCAACCCCTATCACCTGGTATGGAGCGCGAGCGGGGTTGGTCAACGGTCCCAGGATGTTGAACACCGTGCGCACGCCTATCTCCCGCCGGATGGGCGCCACGTGGCGCATCGCGGGATGGTAAACCTGGGCGAACATGAACGTCACCCCGGTCTCCTCCAGGCAGACGGAGGCCTGCTCCGGCCCAAGCGACACGTTCGCCCCCAGGGCCTCGAGAACGTCGGCCGACCCGCAGGCGGACGACATTGCACGGTTTCCGTGTTTGGCTACTGGCTGACCTGCGCCGGCAACGACGAACGCGGCCGCGGTCGAGATGTTGAACGTGCCCGCGCCGTCCCCGCCGGTACCGCACGTGTCCACCGTATCGACCAGTGTATCGACCCGAAGGGACTCATCGCGCATCACGGAGGCCATGCCGGCTATCTCGTCGGCGGTCTCCCCCTTGAGCCTCAGCGCCACAAGGAACGAGGCCACTTGCGCCGGGGTGGCGGTCCCGTTCATCATCTGGGCCATCGCCAGGGCGGCCTCCTCCATGTTCAGATCCCGCCCGTCAACCAGATTGGAAAGGCTCTCGCGTATCATCGCACTACCTCCTTGTATCCTTCCTTCTCCCCTCACTCCGCGACAGCGGATGGAGCGGGTTCGGCGCGAGCGTCCGCGGCATGGAGCCCGCAGATATCCACAAACCGCTCCAGGAGATCCTTTCCCACCGGTGTCATGACCGACTCCGGGTGGAACTGCACTCCATGGACCGGAAAACGCCGGTGTCGGATGCCCATGATCAGGCCCTCCGCGGTTTCAGCCGCCACCTCGAGCACCTGTGGGAGGTCGGGACGCTGCACCACCAACGAGTGATATCTAATGGCCTCAAATGGCTGCGGCAGCCCGGTGAAGACTCCGCGTCCATCGTGGTAAACGAGCGAGCTCTTCCCGTGCATCAGTTGAGGCGCCCTGATGATCCGACCTCCGTATGCCTCGCCTATACACTGGTGGCCGAGGCAGACGCCCAGAATGGGCACGTGGGACCCCAGCCGGCGGATTACCTCCACTGAAACGCCCGCTTCTTTGGGCGTGCACGGTCCTGGGGAGATGACGATCCCATCGGGCCGGATCATGTAGATCTGTTCGGGGGTGGCCTCGTCGTTTCGAGCCACCACCACGTCCTGCCCCAGCTCGCTCAGGTGGTGAACGAGATTGAATGTGAATGAATCGTAGTTATCGATCACCAGTATCATCGCCCGGCTCCCCCCCGTTTCCCTTCGCGGGCTTCGCGCCGGGTGATCTCCTGGGCATCGTCCAGCGCCCTGATCAGCGCCGCCGCCTTGTTCATGCATTCGCGGTGCTCAAGTGCTGCCTCGGAATCCGCGACGATGCCGGCGCCCGCCTGAACGTACGCCACCCCATCCTTCAGAACGATGGTCCGGATGGTTATCGCCGTGTCGAGGTCGCCGGAGTAGTTAAAGTACCCGACCGCGCCCCCATAAGGTCCACGCCGCGCGGGTTCGATCTCAGCGATTATCTCCATCGCGCGTATCTTCGGAGCGCCGGACAGTGTGCCGGCGGGGAACGCCGCGCGAAGGGCGTCGATGGGCGCGAGATCGTCGCGCAACACGCCCTCCACACCGGATACCAGGTGCATTACGTGGGAACAGTCCTCAACATCCATCAGGGTGTTGACCCTGACAGTGCCGGGAGCGCAAACTCGACCGAGGTCGTTCCTGGCGAGGTCCACGAGCATGATGTGCTCGGCCCGCTCTTTCTCGTCCGCCAGCAGTTCCTTCCGGAGGGCGGCATCCTCCTCGCGGGTTCGACCGCGCGGCCTCGTCCCCGCGAGCGGGCGGGTGAACACTCTGCGGTCTTCCACCCTCACGAGCATCTCCGGCGACGCCCCCGTGATCTGGAATCCGTTCAGATCCAGGTGGAACATGTACGGAGATGGGTTGATGGTCCTCAGCGCCCTGTACACGTCGAAGGGCCGCGCGCTCAAGGGCCGCGCCAATCGCTGGGAGGGTACCACCTGGATGCAGTCGCCGGCGCGGATGTATTCCTTGATCTTGTGCACCGCGGCGATGAATCGCCTCGACGCCTCGTCTCCGGGTTCCGGGGTGTCGGCGCCCTCCCGAGGACGTTTAGCCCCGCCCCGCCGCGCTCGACTCGATACAGCGTGTGCTCGCTCGCGCACGGGATCAACCCGCGATTCATTCAGCAGATCCACCGGCGCGCTCAAACGCTGGATCAACGATTCAATCCGCTCCACCGCGGCATCGTATTCGCCGCGGGGATCCCCGTCGAGGCGGGCGCGAGTCATCACGATGATGTTGTGCTTGATATGATCGAACGCGATCACTGTGTCGCTGAACATCAGCACCGCATCGGGCAGGCCGAGATCGTCCAGAGCGGGCACGGGGAGCTTTTCGAAATACGTCGCGCACTCATACGCAAGATAGCCCACCGCGCCACCTTGAAAACGCGGCATACCCGGCAAGGGCACCGGCCGCTCCTGTTTGAGGTACCTATCCACGGTTTCCAGGGGATCCTCGAACGTAAAGGATTCCGATTGTCCCGTCGCGGGATGGGTCAGGGTGGCCCGACCCGCCTTCATGCTCAACACAAAGCCCGGTTCACTACCGATGAACGAATACCGGCCAAGGCGTTCTCCCCCCTCCACGCTCTCCAGAAGAAAGGAATACCCACCACGGCTGGTTTTCAGGTAGGCCGACACAGGCGTCTCGAAATCGGCCAGGATCTCCCTGCTGACCGTGATCCTGCTCCCTCGGCCACGGTATGCCTCGAACTGTTCTCGAGATGGATAGTAATCCGCCATAGACCCCGCTCCTTTCCCAATCGGGCGGGCCGCGACCCTCCGCTACGAGCCCCGCCGGGCACACATAATAAGAACGCCCTCCATCCCCGCAGGGACGAAGGGCGTTAAGCCTTCCGTGGTGCCACCCAAATTAGACGCGCGGCCTCACGTCACCGGCCGCAATACGCCTCGCTCGATACCGCTGCTCTCCGTGCCCCTCAGCAGGGTGCAGTTCATAGCGGGTCCCGTGATAACGGCGGGACGGCCCGGCGACGCATACTGGGTACCGCTATGGTTCAGGTGTACCGTTCAGGTCGCGACTCTCGGGTCCATTCATCTCCGCTCGCGCCACCAGGTTCACAGATTCCCCCGGCTCTCTGAGGCGTTTGTCTGGAGCCTACTAGTCCCGGTCATCGTCAGGTCGCTCGATTGTTTGAGCCTCAGTATATTCGGCCGGAGCGCCCTCGTCAAGTACCCTACGGCTCGGTTACATTCTTATAGAGTTGACACGGGATCGCTCGCCTCCTCGGGTCCTCAAGATCACCGCGCAGAGCCGTCGCGCCACCGACATGACAGACCCGTGCGCCACAGCACGCTTCTCGGCCAAACCTGTGCGCTACAACACGGATCACGGCAGGATCCGTGCGCTACAGCACACATCGAGTCGATCCGTGTGTAGGAACAGCATATTCTTGGTGGACCAGTGCGCCACAGCACCCTTCTCGGCCAAACCCGTGCGCCACAGCACGGATCCGGATGGAACCACCGCCGCGGCGCGGTACAGCCCCTTCAAGACATGGTAGAATATGGCCGGAGCATAGGAAGGGGGGCACCACGTTTGCGTCGAGTGGGCCTACTCGCTTTTTTCCTGTTCCTGGTGGCGGCCGGTTCGTCGAGGGAGCTGCCCGGGCCTGCGCACGAGGGGATTTATATCGATGGACCCCGGACTTTTCGAGAGAACATCGAGCGCGCCCTCCGACTCATCGAGCGCGGCTCCCCCGAGCAGTTTGCGTGCATATCCCGCAACGTGAAGCGCATTCGCCTGACGCGCAGCAGGATCGCACCGGACGTTGCCGCCTACTGCGACAAGAGCCAGTGCATCTACATCGTGAGAGACTGTTATCGCGAGTGCCTGGAGCAGGCCGCGGCCCATCCCATGGCATTCCACGCATTACCATGTGTCTGATCGTCCATGAGACAGTGCACCTCCAGCAGATCCTGGAGGGGAGAGACCCAACGTCCGTGGCGGCGGAATCTGAGGCACTGCAGGCGGAGAAGGTGTTGCGCAGCCGCCTCGCGCAGCCTCCCGAGTGAGAGGACGATGTGCGCCACCTGCACGCCTTTCAGCAGGCTGCGATCTGCCGGTCGGAGGTGGGTATGTCACTGTGACTCTCCATCGCTTGTGAGTTGAGCGGCTTGGAGTTCCCGAAGGGCTGAAGCCTTTACTCGTTGGGTAAAGCAGTTCCCGCCGGCGAAAGGCATTGCTTCACGCGGTTCTCGGATACTCGTAAGGAAGGCGGGTTGGCCGCAGGTACCAGCTGCTGCCCTTGGCTCACCCAGTAAGAGAGAATCGATGTCACATACTGGTTAAGACTTATGCCTTCCGAGTCCGCCTGGGACCTAAGGCGCCTGTGCACCCAACGAGGAACCCGGATAGTGAACCTCCCACTAGGCTCGGAAGATGGCATCGGTACCCCAGGACCGTATCTGGCCTGATCCTCAAGGTAATCATCAATTGACACCTTTATGTGTTGCAGCGCACCCTCGGGAGTCTCCTCTGTCGCTACACACCCAGGGAGATCGGGGACGCTTGCCACCCAGGCCCAGTCACCACCCGACTGCTCCCTGCGCAAGACTATGGCGTATCCCAGATCATTCATTCCCATCATCCCTCTTGGGCGGTAGGTCGCCACCCTTTCTTCCCTAAGGACCTACTCCAAACCCGTTATCAATCCCCTGCTAATCAGTTCCTCCACAGCGTCCACGAACCTGTCGATATCATGAGGCCATATGTGGTCCCGGCCACCGTGCGGCTTCCCGACAAACACGGGCGAGTTTCTTCCGCCGACTCAAATGCCGCACCTTCTCAGTATGCGAACTGTCACCATATATGATACCACCCAATCGCTCCTACGGCATCAGATCCATCAATCACCGCCTGTGGCACCATTGGCTGATGGCGTGGGTGAGAGACGCCGCAGAGCCTCCGCACGCGCATACCCCGGTACGCACACGAGCAGCGATAAGATGCCCTCGAATATGAATGGGGCGGGATCCGGCATTCGCCAGGATCCCGCCCCTCCGAGACTCAGCCTTCACAACGTGTTATTCCCGCGCTACTCCTCCCGCCGTCCTACTCACCCATTTTGTTGGCAGGCCAAGTAGAACAGGCCATTATAGATTAGCAGGAAATTAAGGCTATCTGCTCTAGGGCCATAACCGATATTCCCCATTTCCGGGTGCGGCGAGTAAAGCAACAGCTTGTGCCGATGGTATTCCGCCTCCGCGAAAGCGCATTTGTTGCGCAGGAGCCTATCAAAAACCTCCGGCGTAAGGGCATTATACCACTTCTTGACAGCCTCAGCCGCCATAGTGTTGTCGAACATATCCCAATGCGGCTTCAGAGGGTCTCTGCCACTGGCCAAGAGGCTTTCAAAATGCGCCAAAGGCTTCGCGTTATTGCCGGTGATGGTAATCGAGGGGCCCTCCCAGTACACTAGATTCATGCTGCTGGATCTACCTAAAGCCACCGCGCTGAAAATGGGGTGTTGATCGTTGTCGATGCGGCAACGCACGAAACCGCTGCCACTGCGCCAATAATCCAGGTCTTCGTTTTCCGTGGCATCCACGATATTCAGCCAGTACGGGTTCCTCTTGTGATAGGACGTCAAAGGAAGATAGGCTCCCCCGCAAATGCCCAGATAATGACCATGATCGGCAATAAAGGAACGGATTTGATCATAACCCCTGTCGCCCAAACCAGAGTAATAGCATTCGCCCGCGTCGGGGCTGCCGGGGACCATGAATACATCGAAATCAATCAGTTTGCCTTCGCGGATCTCATTGTCGCCGATATAGGTGTGGGTGAAGCCACCCATGTCCAATACTTCAAGGAGGGGGTCGGAAAACTCCCTACCCGCGCCTCGACCGTCATAGAGAGCGATATTAATAGGTTTCACCGTGAACGAAGCGCGCGGCATCTCATCGACAATTTCGTAGATGATACCGTTGTTTTCCAGTATGGTACGCGTTTCAGTGCTGTCGTCCATGGAAAAACCACATTGGTAATAGTGACCTTCCGGCCATAGCTCTGTGTTCGATAAACGCAGACCATTGATATGCCATCCTAAGGGTGTTTTCTTGTTCAGCAATTCATTCAAGATGCGGTAGGTGCCGCTGATGCTCTTCTGAAAAGAGACCAAGCCGATCCTGTCGGTAGGGATGAATATCCTCGCCACTTAGTTTTCCCCTTTCCTCTGAAGCTTGGCGACGAACTTCTCATAAGCCGCCATAGTCTCTTCATCCGCTCCACCGGAGAGTTTTGTGCCCAGCCAAAGGGCTAGCCAGCTTGTTATGAAACCGGGGATCATCTCATAAACGTATGCGGACATGCCGCTGTAGTACCAAACTATGACTGTTACCAGGCCAACGACGATGCTTGCGATAGCACCGGTACTATTGACATTCTTACTGTAGAGGCTGAAGATGACCAGCGGGCCGAAACAAGAACCCAAACCAGCCGCCGCCAACAAAGCAACCGCGAAGACCAGATCCGATTTGAGGGACATCAGAAAAGCCAGCAAGGAGATGACGATAACCGCGATCCTCTCGATATTTACGGTCTTTCTCTCGTCCATCTCTCCGATAAACCTTCTGCTTATATTAGCGCCGAAAGAGGCCGCGGCAACGATCACATAAGCGCTGACCGAGGACAAGATGGCCGCCATTACAGCCGAGGCGAACAAGCCCAGGAAATACGGCGGGAAATAGGTGCTGCCCATAGCGAAGAACACCTGCTCGGGGTCGGCGATACTGGGGAAGAGATAAGCGCCCAGCATGCCGATTATAACCGCGCCGAAAGTGGAAATGCTGACCCAGGTAGTGGCTATGAACGTAGAGTCCTTGATTTCAGAAGGATTCTTGATCGCCATGAAGCAAGTCAACACATGGACCATGCCGAAATAGCATAAGCCCACGCCCAGACCACCGAGGATAACCGATAAGGCCGGCAAGAACTGGGTCTCGCCATTGAGAAAATGGAAGAATTGCGGCGCCCTGCTGTATAGGCTTTCGATAGCAGGACCATAGCCGCCCGTTTTGGCTATGATGGCGATGGGTACTAAGAGCAAAGCGAAGAACATGATCGTGCCCTGGAAGAGATTGCTCCAGCTGACTGCCATATAGCCGCCCAAGAAGGTGTAAAGGACAACTATCACCAGGCCTACTACGATGCCCACACTATAGTCCAGGCCGAAGGTGGCATTGAGCAATTTGCCGCTCCCAATGATCTCCGCGGACGCGTTTATGATCATGAAGACAATGATGGCGATGCCCGCAACCAACGAAACCGAACCGGTCTTGTCATTGAGGCGTTTTTCGAAGTACTCGGTCATGGAGAATACATTGTAAGTCTCCGTGGCTATGCGCAAACGGTTGGCGATGAAGATCCAGTTGAACATGGTGCCGAAAATGAGACCGATTATGATCCATATCGAGGCAAAGCCGGATGCATAGGCGGCGCCGGGGAGGCCCATGAGCAGCCATCCGCTCATATCGGAAGACTCGGCGGAGATAGCGGTAATCCATCTGTTATTGGAACGGCCGGCCAGAGTATAGTCGGAATAGGACTTAGCGCGCAAATAGGTGATTACGCCAATGGCGATCAGAATCAGGAGATATGAAACAAACACGACCGCACTGACTACCATTTGAATCGCCTCCTAGAGGTTTGCTTTCTTATAGAATAGGTACGAGATCACGATACTGCTCCAGAGGGGAAGAAAGAAAATAAACCAGGCGCTGGAAGAGACCACAATGTACACCTCCCTCCTCAGGGCTTCGCGCGGTGATTGGCGTCCTCCATATGCGTTTGTCTTCCTACCACATGATGATACTAAATTGAGCTAAGTGTATTACAATAGGTGTTTACGCATCGGATTTTGGATTTGCGCGACTTCATTTACTATTCGTGCACGCGCATGGATTAATATTTCGATTTCTGTAGCTAGCTACAGAAGGGCTAATGCGGAAGGTAACCATCGAAAGGCGTCAAAACAGATGTGGGAGAGCTCTCAACAATCATCTGCGGGGGTCCGGCATGAAATTAGGCGGGTTCAGTCAACATTTCAACCTTGCGCCGGAAACGATACGATACTATATCAATAAGGGCCTTCTGGTGCCCGTGGCCAAGAACAATCGTTATGATTTCCGCGAACGAGATATCGAAGACATGGATCTGCTACTGAAACTCAAGTCATTTCGTTTCTCCATCAATGACATCCACAGGATACTGTCCCTAAAGCGATTGAGTAATCTGGATAGTTCCGTAGAATTGAACGATTACGTCAGTATCCTCAGAACACAGAAGAGAATGCTCGTGAGCGAGAAGAAATACTTGCAGAGACTGATAGGTAACCTGCAACAGGAAATATCCACTGCTTCCGGCAAGCATACTGATGCTATCAGGAGGAAAACCGGCGTGCCGTTGACCTTCCTGCCGTATCTGGCTTGCCCGCACTGTCAGGGCCCCCTGAGCATCAACAACTGCAACATAGAAAGAGACCAAATCATCTCCGGCGGATTGAACTGTGTGTGCGGATTCAAGGCAAGCATCCACAATGGAATACTGATAGGACAACCCGGCAAGATCAGCATATATGATGGCCCTGATACCGAGCGCAATTCCTATCGTATGATGAGCCCGACACTGATTACTTTGATGCAGAAGGCTTATCACTGGATGCTGGAGCACTTGAATAAGTGCGACACCAAGCGGAAACTTGTCCTGGAGACCTTCATCAATAACTATTGCTTCTGTTATTCCAATTTTGAATTTATGGACAAGGATGCTTACTATGTAATCACCGACAAGTTTCCGGAGATTGTGGCTTTATACAGGAATCTTATAGACAAGCTCGATCTGAATCTGAAGGTGCTGTATATCGCGGCGGGCAGTCATCTCCTGCCCTTAAGAAACAACTGCGTGGATGTCTACATCGATCTTGATGCCTCCAATGAGTACGCGATCTTTCACAACGGCTATGCATTTGATGCTTTGACGCGCTATTTTCATGAGAATACCTATGCCATCGGCGCATTTTTCTTCTTCAAGCCCGGCGGCCCATCAGTCCAGGAATTGTACCGTCAATATCCTGAAACGTGGGAAAGGTGCTTTGACGTCGCCTACTTCCGGAAATACTTGCAGGGGATGTGGCAAAGCACCCTGGATTACGCCAACATTGGTTATGTTACCGATTCCGGGGAGGATGAGTCGTTCTCTTATCACATCGACGGCGAGAGGCTCGGGTTGGATACCTACTTCATGCATGGTTTCAAGGCCCCCAACAAGAACGGCGGCGGGGGCGGGAACCGCAGTTAGGCACGACCCCGCCCCTCGGAGACTCAGTCTTCACAACGTGTTATTCCCTCGCTACTTCTCCGGCGCCGGCGGGATGATGCCGCGCTCCATCATCATCCCCGTCATCCGCCTGGCTTCCTGGATCATATCCCTCGCGTTGTTGTAGAGCTCGTCGTAGGTCAGATTTATCCTGGCGACACCCTGCTCCACCGCCGTCGATCCCACCGCCGCGGCCTCGGCGGGGTACACCTCCCACTGGTCCATCGTAGGCAGGAGACAGTCCTCCCGCAGCATGCCCCCGGATTCCGCGTATGCCGCGAGCGCCCTTGCCGCCGCTATGCACATCTCGTCCGTGATGGTCTTAGCCCTGACGTCGAGCGCTCCTCGGAATATGGCGGGGAATCCCAGCGAGTTGTTGACCTGGTTGGGGAAATCCGACCTGCCGGTGGCCACTACCTTTGCCCCGGCCTCCGTCGCCTCCCACGGCCATATCTCCGGCACCGGGTTCGCGCACGCGAACACTATGGCGTCGCCGGCCATACCCTTCACCCATTCCTTCTTCAACGTCCCGGGGCCGGGCTTTGCGAGCGCAATCACCGCGTCGGCGCCCCTCATCGCCTCAGGTATACCGCCCTTCACGTTGTCCGCGTTCGTCTTTAGGCACATCTCCCATTTCTGCCTGAACTGTTCCCTCTTCTCCTCGATATCCGCCCTGCCACGGTGCAGCGTTCCCCTGCTGTCCACCATGATCATGGCCCCCGGGGTGGCCCCCGCCGCCATCAGCATCCTCGCCACGCACACGTTCGCGGCCCCGGCCCCCACCATCGCGATCCTCAAGTCCTTGAGCTCCTTGCCCACGATCTTGCAGGCGTTAATCATTCCCGCAACAGTGACCGCCGCGGTCCCCTGCTGGTCGTCGTGCCAGACGGGGATGGTCATCTCGCTTCGCAGCGTGTCCAGTATGTCGAAGCACTTGGGCTGCTCTATGTCCTCCAGGTTGATCCCGCCGAACGATGGCTGCAGGTACTTCACTGTCTTGACGAATTCCCCGGGGTCGGTCGTGTCCAGGCATATGGGCACGCAGTCGACGCCCCCCAGGTACTTGAACAGCAATGCCTTGCCCTCCATCACCGGCATCGCCGCTTCAGGCCCTATGTCCCCCAGTCCGAGGACCCTCGTGCCGTCCGATACGACGGCCACGGTATTCCACTTGCACGTGTAGTCGTACACCAGATCCCTGTTCTTTTGTATCGCTTTGCACGGCGCCGCCACCCCGGGCGTGTACCATATGGCGAAGTCGTCCACGCTCCTGACCGCGCAGCGGAGGGCTGTTTGTATCTTCCCCCGATAGTACGGGTGCAGTCTCATCGCGTCCTCTGACGGCTTGTTAGCCTTCGCCAGTAATTCCTCGGGTGTCTTCACGATTATTCCTCCCAATCATGCTGCATCCGGATCATGCTGAATCAAGATCATGTTGGTTCGACATCGCTCTGGACCTGTACTTATCCTCCCGCGCCCTCTCCATCCAAAGCGTACTTCAGGGGTTCCGTCTCGTACAGGTTGGCGCCGTGGCAATCGATCGCGACGATCGCGGGGAAATCCTCCACGGTGAACCTGTGTATCGCCTCCGCCCCAAGATCCTCGTACGCGACGACCTCAGCCTTCTTGATCCTCTTCGAAATGAGCGCGGCCGTCCCTCCGACCACCGCGAGGTATGCCGCCACGTATTCCTTCATCGCCTCGATCACTTCGGCCGACCTTTGTCCCTTCCCAATCATGATTCTCAGCCCCATCGCCAGCAAGGCAGGCGTGTAAGCGTCCATCCGGCCGCTGGTCGTGGGCCCCGCCGACCCGACGGCCCTCCCCGGCGGCGCAGGCGTAGGCCCGACGTAGTATATTATCTGCCCGCGTAAGTCCACGGGCAGCGGTTCCCCCTTGCGCGCTAGCTCCACCAATCGCTTGTGCGCGGCATCCCGCGCCGTGTAGATTACCCCGTTGACGCTGACCGTGTCCCCTGCCCTGAGGGCCCTGACCTGTTCTGCCTCCACCGGCGCCTCAAGAACGTGATGAGCCATGTCCCCGGTCCCTCCAGACTCGGTTCAGATTATCGCTTCCGCATGTCGCGCCGCGTGGCACAGGATATTGACCGCCACCGGCATCCCGGCTATGTGAGTCGGATACCATTCGATGTTTACGGCCAGAGCCGTAGTCGATCCCCCCAGGCCGGCCGGCCCGATGCCCGTACCGTTCAATGCGGCCAGCAGTTCCTCTTCCAGTGCGGCGTACCTTGGATCGGGATTGCGTTCCCCCATTCTTCTGATAGTGGCCATCTTCGCGATCTGTGCCGCTTTCTCGAGGGTGCCCCCAACACCAACGCCGACGATCACGGGCGGGCACGGATTCGAACCCGCCTCCCTTACCGCGTTCACCACGAACGACTTTACGCCGGGCACCCCATCGGCCGGCTTGAGCATTCTCGTGGCGCTCATGTTCTCGCTACCAAATCCCTTGGGCACAGCACGTATCCTGATCCTGTCGCCGGGCACCACGCGCACGTGGAGGACCGCGGGCGCGTTATCCCCCGTGTTCTTCCGCTCGAAGAGCGGATCCGAAACCACTGATTTGCGCAGGTATCCATCCACGTACGCTCGTCGGACGCCGTCATCGATCGCGTCCTCGAACACACCGCCTACAACGTGGACATCCTGTCCGATGTCGACGAACAGAACCGCCATGCCCGTGTCCTGGCAAATGGGCACCCTCTCGGCGGCGGCGATCCGGTCGTTCTCGATGATCTGCCGCAGTATCGACCTGCCGAGGTCGGACTTTTCCGCCTGCTCGCATTCCCCGAGGCACCGCAGGATGTCCCCATCAATAGAAACGTTCGCCTCTATGAATAGGCCCCTGACGACATCCGATATTGAAGCTGCGCTAACTTCCCTCACGCCCGATTCCCCCCACCCCCGGTGGCCCGCCCTGGAGCGGGCGTCACGACGTTAATTCCGACAGCGACCAGGGTAGTCCTTCATCGTGGACGAGAATAATGGGCGGCGCCGTGACGGCTGGTGCTGGTGAGCGCCGCAAGGGCCCTGCTTTCCGGCAGGGCCCTTTTTCTATATGAATCAGCCACCGAATTCGACAAGGGTTGAGGCATCCGGGCGCGAATGGATAGTCCGTAGACCTTCTACCACCGGAGGACGCCTCGTGGGCATTTCTGGAAAACTGATTCGAGCATCTCTGCTGGCAGCCGTCATCGCGTTTGTTACGACTGGCCCGTCCTC
>JAHDPS010000090.1 GCA_018434225.1 Bacillota bacterium | reverse complement strand
GCCGCCGGGTCTCGCGGACGCGTGGAGAAAACAAATCCCCGGCCGGCCATCTGTCCTACTACATAGGATAGATGGTCCATGCCGGGGAAATGTTCCCGGTATCCGCCGATTACTCGGCCGGGCTCCCACCGGACGCCGGCCTCTCGCGTCCCCGAGGCCCGGGTCGCGACGCTGCCCGCATTCCTGCCCGCGACCCCAGATACGCCTCCTGCACCTGCTTATTCGCCAGCAATTCCCGGCTCGGTCCCGACAACACGATGCTCCCCGTCTGAAACACGTACGCCCTGCCGGCGAGGTCCAGAGCCTGACGGGCGTTCTGTTCCACCAGAAGGATCGTGGTCCCCTCTCTGTTGATCTCTTTCAGGGTCACAAAGATGTCTTTGACGAGGATGGGGGCAAGGCCGAGCGACGGCTCATCCAGCAACAGCATCCTCGGCCGCGACATCAGCGCGCGCCCGATGGCGAGCATCTGCTGCTCGCCGCCACTCAGCGTGCTGGCCGGCTGGCGCTCCCGCTCCTTCAGCCTGGGGAACAGCGCGTACACTCTGTCCCTGTCGTTCCGCACGCCGGCCGGGTCGTTCCGTAAATAGGCGCCCATGACCAGGTTATGATACACGCTGAGGTTTCCGAAAACCCGTCTCCCCTCGGGGACCAGGGCTATTCCGGCCCTGACCACCTCGTGGGATCGGGGGGGCAACCTCCTGTCCATGAACTCGATGTGCCCGTTCGAGGGCCTCACCATGCCCGCGACAGTATTGAGAAACGTGCTCTTGCCCGCGCCGTTGGCGCCGATTATCGCCACGATCTCCCCGTCGGACACCTCGAGGTTCAGGCCCTTGATGGCGTGGATGACCCCGTAATGGACGTGTAGATCCCGGACCCTGAGTATGCTCGCCATCACTGCTGCACCTCCCCAAGGTACGCCTTGATCACTTCGGGGTTGGCCTGGATCTCCTCAGGGTCGCCCTCCGCGATGGTGCACCCGAAGTTCAAAACGAGTATCCTGGGGCAGATCCCCATGACGATATCCATGTGATGTTCGATGAGGAATATCGTCACCTCGAATTTCTCCTGGATATCCTGGATGAAATCCATGAGGCTCAGCGATTCGTCGGGGTTCATGCCGGCGGCGGGCTCGTCAAGCAACAACACCTTGGGTTTGAGCGCGAGCGCGCGGGCGATCTCCAACCTCCTCTGGTATCCGTAAGGGAGATTCCTGGCCTTCTCGTATGCCTTGTCCCCGAGGCCTACGAGAGTAAGCAGGTCCAGCGACTCGTCTCTGACCTTCCGCTCTTCCGCGCGGAAAGCGGGGGTGTGCAGCGCCGCCGCCAGGAAGCTGTAACCGGACCACATCTGGCGGGCGATCGTGACATTCTGGAGCACGGTCAGGTTCTTGAAGAGCCGCAGGTTCTGAAACGTCCTGGCGATACCCTTCTGGGCTATCTGGTGCGGTTTCCGGCCCTGGATCTCCTCGCCCGAGAGGCGGACAACTCCGGAGGTGGGAGTGTACATGCCGGTGATCAGGTTGAACACGGTGGTCTTCCCCGAGCCATTCGGCCCTATGAGCCCGACCAGTTCCCCGTCCTCCAGCGAGAGGTTGAAGTCGGATACGGCGGTCAGGCCGCCGAATTTCTTTGTTACCTGAGATACTTCTAGGACCGGCATGACCGACCACCCCCCTTATCAACCTCCGCGGCGGCGCGCTTACCACGACACAACCCCTTGAGCCCCTCGATGCTCACCTCGTATGTGCCCAGGATGCCCTGGGGCCGGAGCACGATCGTGCTGACGAGAGCCAATCCGTAGAAAACCATCCTCCACAGGTAGAGAGGCCTGAACAATTCCGGTATAGTCGTCAATATGACGCACGCGACGATCGACCCCGTGAGGCTGCCCAACCCGCCGAATACCACGGTCGACGCCAACTCGGTGGACTTGTTCATGTCGAACATGGAGGGCTGCAGGAAGGTGAGGTAATGGGCGAACATCGAGCCCGCGACCCCGGCGTAGGCGGCGCTGATCGCCAGGGATATCATCCTGAACCGGGAGGTATCGATGCCCATGGCCTCCGCGGCGAGTCTGTCCTCTCTTATGGCCATGAACGAGCGCCCGAAACGGGACCCCAGTATATTGCGCATCAGAATCACGCCAAATACCACGATCAGGAGCGCGATGGGCAGGGTAGTGTGTTTCGGGATGCTGCCGAATCCCCTTGGGCCGCCCGTCAGGTCTCCCCCGTTGTCCAACAATAATCTTGTCGCCTCACCGAACCCGAGGGCGGCTATCGCAAAGTAATCGCCGACCAGCCTCAGCGTCGGGTATCCAATAACCACGCTGGTCAGCGCCGCAACGGCCCCGGCCGCCAGGAGTCCGACTATGAACGGCATACCCATCCTGGTCACGACAATCGCGGAAGCGTACGCCCCGAGCGCCATGTATGCGGCGTGACCGAAACTGAATATCCCGGTGAAACCCGTGAGAAGGGAGACGCCGAGCACGCCCATCAGGTTCACGCAGATAATCAGCATTACACCCTGGAAATAGGCCATCTCTTCTCCCCCCTCACACCTTCTCTTCCACGTACTTGCCCATCAAGCCGCTCGGCTTGATGAGCAGGACGGCTATCAGCAAGCCGAAAACGAAAATGTCCCTCATCGTGGACGAAAGGAAGGCCGCAACGAGAGCCTCGATGATCCCGAGCAATATGGAACCGACTATCGCTCCGGGCAGGCTTCCGAGGCCCCCAAATACCGCTCCCACG
>JAHDPS010000166.1 GCA_018434225.1 Bacillota bacterium | reverse complement strand
TGTATCAGCCCCTGTGGGGCAGTATAGATGTCATCACCTCCCAACCCTGGGGAATAGCATGAAATGTGCCGGGGGATCAGGGAGAGCGCGTAACCCATCTAGCGGCGATCATGCGGATATGGGCGGGGCGGGAAGGCGTAATGGGGGGGTATTGGGATACAAATGGGAGGTTGAGTCACCCTCACGGACCGGTCATCTAGGTCCGGTCGTCTAGGTCCTCGTCGGCCTCGAGGACCCTGAGGCCGCCGTCCGTCAGGCGCAGGCCTATTCTTCCGCGCGAGACCTCCACGAGGCCCATCCCTCTCAACTCTCCGATGCGCCGCCTTAATGCCGACTCGCCAATGGAGAGGCCCTGCGCTCTGGACTCCGCTACGAGCGACCGCCGCCCGGTGGCGCGGGATCCCCCGGAGGCGCGTCGTATCTGTTCCAGGATCCACCGGGAGATGCCGTCGCAGGCGTCGAGCCCGTCACGCCACGCGGGCTTGTTCCACCGATTCCGGCCGAGGACCGTGACGATGTCCTCCGGCCGTATCAGGCCGTCGGGCTCGCATACACTGCCCAGGTACTCGATGACGTTCTGCAGATCCCTCACGTTTCCGGGCCACCCGTACGCCACGAGCAGGCCCATCGCCTCCCTCGACACCCTGAGGCCGTCGCCGCGGGACCGCTTGAGCAGGAATCTGTGAACCAGGAGCGGTATGTCCTCCTTGCGCTCCCGCAGCGGCGGGATCTGGAGTGGCAGCACGTTCAGCCTGTAGAACAGGTCCTCGCGGAATCCCCCGCTCCTCATGAGGGTGCCCAGGTCCTTGTTGGTCGCCGCCATGATTCTGACGTCGACGGTTATGTTCTTGGTGCCGCCGATCCTCCGTATTCGCTTCTCCTCCAGCACGCGCAGGATCTTCGCCTGCAGTGAGAGGGGGGCGTCCCCGATTTCGTCGAGGAATATCGTCCCGCCGTGGGCCTCCTCGAACAGTCCGGGCTTGCCGCCCTTTCTTGCGCCCGTGAACGCCCCCTCGTCGTATCCGAACATCTCCGACTCGAGGAGGGTCTCGGGCAACGCCACGAAATTCACAGCGACGAACGGCCCCTTGTGCCGTTCGGAAAGGCCATGAATCGCGTGGGCGAACAATTCCTTCCCGGTGCCGCTCTCCCCGCGGATGAGCACGGCCGCGTCGCTCCTCGCGATCCTGCGGGCCAGTTCGGTTGTTTGCCTGATCGCCGGGCTGACGCCGATTATGTCGGACAGCGAGTACTTGGCCACGTGGCCCTCATTCACGAACCTCTTGTGGAGCCTGGCCTCGAGTTGCTTTATCAGGGTGATGTCCCTGAGCGTGATGACGGCGCCCAGCGACTGCTTCCCCTTCAGGATGGGCGCCCGCGTCACTGCGATGGTCTTGTTGTTCAGTGTCGCGAGGTCGGTAAGCGTCCGCCGTTCCTCGGACAACAGGCGGTGATCCTGGAGCATCGTGCGGGGGAGGAACTCCTCCGGTCTCTTGCCCAGGACGGTGCCGCTTTCCAACCCCAGGATGGCCGAGACGCCGCGGTTGCAGCTCGTGACGCGTCCCCCCGCGTCAGTCGCCAGTATCCCTTCCTCCACCGAGTTGAGTATCGCCTCCAGGTGGTTTTTCAGGACGCGCGTCTCTTTCAGGAGGCCGATAATGTCCTTCATCTGACGGGCGGAAACGACGTTGGCCTCCGAATCCAGGCGCCCCAGGGCGGCGAGTATCTCGACGATGCTCGTCAGGTCGATCAACCTGATCCCGATGTCCACTACCTCATCAACGCATGGCGGCACCAGGTCCGGTTCGCCGGGCGTTATCGCGAGCCTTTCGGTCACGGGCCCCGGCGCGGCCGGATAATAGGGGGTGAGTTCGAGGTGATCGATCCCGGACTCCCGGAGTAGCCCCATGGTCTCGATCGCGGTGGTCCGCATGTCATTGACCAGGATGGCCCCGGTGTTTTGCGGGATGTCGAACAAGGGACCCAGCTTGTTGTAGTCCAGGCATCGCCTGGCCACGATGACCTTCGACCCCGGTGAGAGGAAGTTGCTGGCATGTTTCTTGACGGCGCTACTCGATATGACGATTAGATCGTCGGACACGAAGCCGTCTATCCCGCCGTCGAGGTAGAACCCCCTTACTTCGACCCTGTCCTTGAGGATTTCGCGCAACTGCCGGACGAGCGCGCTGCAAGTATTCTTTCCCTTTGATATGATGGAGACGCTCCTCAAGACGGCCGCACCCCCACGGACTACGAGCCTGCCTGCTTGGAGGCGAAATTCAATGGGGTTATCCGGAATACCTTCTGAGACGCGCGATAATTGCGCCGAATCGGTCAGGCGGGAGGATAAAGGCCACGGCGGAGAATAATGATCCGATGTGGGAGGGGGAGTGCTCGTGGATGTGCTCGCGCTGGTGGGCCCAAGTGGGACGGGCAAGAGCTACAGGGCTCTACTAGTGGCGCAGGAATACAGTGTGGACATGATAATTGACGACGGGCTACTCATCAAGGAGTCGAAGATACTCGCGGGCAGGTCCGCCAAGAGGGAGGCCACAATGATGGCCGCCGTGCGGAGGGCCATATTCTCCGACCCCTCGGACGCCGTCGCGGTGAAGGCCAAGCTAAGGGAAGCCGCGCCGAACAGGGTGCTCGTGCTCGGCACATCCCGAGAGATGATAGACAAGATAGTGAAATCGCTTGATTTGCCGGCGCCGTGGAAGTACCTCGACATATCAGATGTCTCGACCAACGAAGAGATCAGGCGCGCAGTAAGAATAAGGCGCGAACAGGGTAAACATGTTATCCCCGCCCCCACTTTCGAGGTCAAGAAGACGTTTTCCGGTTATCTCGTTGACCCGCTCAAGTTCTTCCTCAGGCGCAAACCCGGCGCGGACGAGCGCCCGTTCGTTATCGAGAAATCGGTGGTGCGCCCAACCTTCAGCTCGCTTGGCAAGTTCATCATAGCCGACTCGGTGGTCATGGCCATCGCAGCTAGAGCGTCCAGGGACGTCCCCGGGGTCTCCAAGGTGTCAAGGGTCCAGGTGGACGGCACGGATGAGGGTGTTACACTCACGGTCGATCTGGCTATCAAATACGGCTACCACGTGTTTCGCGTTTTGGAGGAGGCGCAATACGCCGTCAGACTGGCGGTTGAATACATGACGGCCCTCAACGTAATCGCGGTCAACGTGCGCGCGAAGAAACTCAGCGTCGATTCAACATCCTTCCTGCCAGCCACGCAGGTGTAGCCACATTCATGTCGAACTTATTAGCCAAAACTCCGATTCGCCGGTTTGCGAGCAGAATATCATGTTACTGGGAACGAGCGGGAAGTGTGACCCATGAAGATGAGCTACACGCTTAACCTACAGCAAACGCAAAAGCTCATAATGACCCCCGAGCTCCGCCAGGCCATCGCGATTTTGCAGATGGGCGCCCTCGATTTGAACGAGTACATCGAGGGTGAGATGGCGGCCAATCCGTTGCTGGATTCCAGGGACGAACCAGCGGAGGACGCTCAGGGAGAGGCCCAACATTCCGAGACCACCGATGTGGTGGACTGGATGGAGTATTTCTCTGATTCGAGCGATATCGGGTATGTCCCGCGGTGGCAGGACGAGGATCGTTCTCCTTTTGAGCACCTCATGCCCAAAGGCCCCACTCTCTGTGAATACCTTTTAGACCAACTATACCTCACAGTGTTCACTGACGAAGAGCGCGAGATCGGAGAATTCTTGATCGGGAACATCGACGATAACGGGTACTTTCGTTGTGCGATGGATGACGCGGTCAAGGAAACGGGCCATCCAACCGGTAGGTTGGAAGCGGTGCTCGAGATCATACAGGGCTTCGATCCTGTGGGAGTAGGCGCCAGGGACCTCAGAGAGTGCCTATCGATACAGATGGACTACCTCGAAGTCGAAAATGAGATCGCCCGTAAGATAGTGGATTCTCGCCTTCCGGACCTCGCCGCCGGCAGGTACACCCGGATTGCCGAAGATCTCGGCTGTTCCGCGCACGACGTGCAAAATGCGGCCGACCTGATAAGGACGCTCGATCCGAAACCGGGCAGGAGGTTCGCCGGAGCCGACGAAACGAACTACGTTATTCCGGATATCGTCGTGGAAAGGGTATGCGGCGAATACGTCGTCATAATGAATGATTCAATGCTCCCAAGGTTGTCCATCAATCCTTATTACCGCCGCCTGCTCTACGAGAGGAAAGACCTTGAAACCAGGAGGTTCCTCGAGAACCGTTTCAACTCCGCCCTGTGGCTTCTCAAGAGCATCGAACAGCGCCGGATGACGCTATATCGAGTGATGGACAGTATCGTCAGGCTCCAAAGGGAGTTTTTCGACTACGGGACGAGATACCTGAAGCCGATGACGCTCCGGCAGGTGGCCGGCATGGTCGGCGTGCATGAGTCGACTGTGAGCAGGGCTGTCGCCAACAAGTACGTGCAGACCCCCCGCGGAGTGTTCGAGATGAAGTCGTTCTTCAATAGCGGCGTCAACAGCTCGAACGGTGGCGGCGTTTCCTCGAAGGCGATCAAGAAGATGCTGCAAGAGATGATCGAATCCGAGAATCCGGCGAGACCGTTGAGCGATCAGAGGATAGCGAACATGTTCGGCAGGCGGGGGATATCCATCTCGCGGAGAACGGTGACGAAGTACCGCGAGGAGATGGGGGTTTCCAGCTCCGCCAGGCGAAAGAGATACGAATGACCCCGGTCGGCGACAGGCCGACCCTTTTCCTCCCCACCGCACGCGTGTTCTACGGTGCAATCTCATGTGCCGTCCGAATCGTGCCCTGGTCGACACCGTTTGGATATGCCGGTTACTTTAGTAACGGGAAGGTACTGCACTGTACGATCCTGCGGCATCTGTAGTACGTAGCGCACGCGCTAAGAATTGGGGGCGACGCTGCGCCGTCTCTTCTGTTGCCTGAGATCAAGGCTTGGCACGGGAATTGCGATTACAGACGCTCTATGTAAAAGAAGTGTAGCGGTACCCGGATGAATACGTCAAGACCAACTTGGCATTTAAGCGACGTTTAGCAAGCCGTCCAACGGGTATGGAGAAATAGATATGGATGCCCCAATCGAAGACAATCTGATCAAAGTTGCAAAGTGCCTTGGCAAGAACGTGTCCGACCTCGTAGTCGTGATTCTGGACCGGCCCCGGAACGGGTCGATCATTACCGCTGTGCGCGATGCGGGGGCTCGCATAAAGCTCATACCGGATGGCGATCTATCTCCAGCCGTGGCGGTTGCGTTCGAGGATTCAGGGGTTGATGTGGTCGCCGGGATAGGCGGAGCCCCCGAGGGCGTGCTTGCGGCTGCGGCGCTGCAATGCGCCGGCGGGGAAATGCAAGCGAGACTATGGCCGACCGATGACCGCCAGGTGGAAAGGGTACAGGCCATGGGTATCAGCGATGTCACCAGGAAGCTCTTCATGGATGACCTCGTCAAAGGGGATGACGTTATCTTTGCGGCGACCGGTGTGACCGATGGGGAACTGCTCAGGGGGGTTCAGTATTCGGGCCAGTTTGCTAGGACCCATTCGATAGTTATGAGGGCTGCCACCGGTACAATCAGGTTGATTAAGGCGTTGCACAGATTGGACAAGAAGCCGCACTTTGTCCATAAAAGCCCCACAGAGCAAGAATGATGATGGAATTAGCTCGCTCGGGCGCTGGTAAGGTTGCGGGTTTTCCCCCAAGAGGGCATAATAGTCAGAGACACATTTTCCAGCCGGGAGGGAATACATAGTGGCTGTAAGGATAGGCATTAACGGGTTCGGAAGCATCGGAAAGCGTTTCTTCCGCATAGCGCGGAGCCGCCCGGGCGTAGAGGTCATCGCCGTGAACGATATCACCGACGCCGGGACGTTGGCGCACTTGCTGAAATATGATTCGAATTACGGCACACTGGACGCGGATGTGTCGCATACCGCCTCCTCCATTGTCGTGGACGGCAAGGAGATCAAGGTCCTGGCCGAGAGGGACCCCTCCGTGCTTCCGTGGGGGAAACTGGGTGTTGACGTGGTCGTAGAGTCCACGGGAAGGTTCGTCGACAAGGAGAAGGCGAGCCTGCACATAAACCCCGCCGGAGCGAAGAGGGTCATAATCTCGGCGCCCGGCAAGAACGAGGACATCACCATAGTTATGGGAGTGAACCACTCAAAATACGACCCCGCCAACCACCGAGTCATTTCAAACGCCTCTTGCACCACGAACTGTCTCGCCCCCGTGGCGAAGGTGCTCAACGACAAGTTCCAGATCGAGAAGGGCCTCATGACCACTGTGCATGCATACACCAACGACCAGCAGGTGCTCGATCTGCCGCACAAGGATCTAAGGAGGGCGAGGGCGGCGGCCATGTCCATCATCCCCACGACAACGGGGGCCGCAAGGGCGGTGGCGCTGGTCCTCCCGGAGCTGAAGGGGAAACTGAACGGCTTCGCTTTGAGGGTCCCGGTGCCCGTGGGTTCTATTGTGGACCTCGTGTGCAAGGTCTCCCGCGAGGTGACTGCGGAAGAGGTCAACGCCGCGCTCAAGGCGGCGGCGGACGGCGAGATGAAGGGGATATTGGGATATTCCGACGAGCCGCTCGTGTCCAACGATTACAAGGGCACCCATTATTCGTCTATCGTGGACGCGCTCTCAACGATGGTCAACGGCGGGGATCTAGTCAAGGTCGTGGCCTGGTACGATAATGAGTGGGGTTACTGCGAGAGACTCGTTGACCTGGCTGAATACGTGACCTCCAGGGGGCTATGATAGGGCCGGAAAAGGGGG
>JAHDPS010000124.1 GCA_018434225.1 Bacillota bacterium | reverse complement strand
GGTCAACCGCACTTCGAATACCCACAGAACGAACATGTCATGCACCCGTTCTGATGCTTGACGTGGCCCCCGCACTCGGGGCACGCCCCTGTATGGCTGTCGAGGCTGTCCAGCCCGGAAACAACGTGATCATCCCCGGGTCCGGGCTGCGGCGAGGGACTCGCGCCCGTTCGCTTATCCTTCGTGTGCTCCTCCAGTATTATGCCGATCGCGTCGGGACAGGAAAGTATCATGCCGCCCGCGCGCCACGCGGGGCTCGGGCACCTTATCCCTCGCAGTTCTTTCACAACCGATTCCACTTTCAAACCGGAACGCAGGGCGAGGGAGATCAGCCGCGCCACTGCCTCCGATTGAGAAGCGGCGCACCCACCCGACTTGCCCATCGTAGCGAATACCTCACATAGCCCGTGCTCGTCTTCGTTCACCGTCACGTACAGGTTTCCGCACCCGGTCTTCAGTCGCGACGTGGAGCCGACGGTAACCTCCGGTCTCGGCCTGGGACTCAGTTCGCCGCGGAAAGCGCCCCGCTCGGATGCCTCGTCCGGCGCCGCCGTTCCATTGCTACCGCCGACGTTGAGCACCTGCGATTCCCTGCTCCGATCCCTGTAGACCGTCACGCCCTTGCATCCGAGTTGATACGCCAGCCTGTAGACCCGGGCCACCTCTTCCCTCGTGGCATCGTGCGGAAAGTTGACCGTCTTGGAGACGGCGTTATTGGTGAACTTCTGGAACGCCGCCTGCATCTTAATGTGCCACTCGGGCGAGATGTCAAGCGCCGTCACGAACAGCCGCCGTATGTTGTCCGGGATCTCCTCGAAATCCCGGATGGTTCCGGTCTGCGCGATCCTGCGCATCAAGGGGACGCTGTACAAACCACGCGAGCGCATGACCTCCTCGAAAACCGGGTTCACCTCGGGGAGCTCCTGGTTGTCGAGCACGTTCCTGACAAAACTGAGTGCGTACAGGGGCTCGATCCCGCTCGAGCATCCCGCTATCATGCTTATCGTCCCTGTTGGGGCGATCGTGGTGATCGTGGCGTTGCGGACTCGCGGACCCCCATCACGGTCGTACATGCTCCCGGCGTAGTTAGGGAAGACTCCGCGCCGAGTCGCGAGGGATTCGGAGGCGCGCATGCCTTCCTCCAGAACGTACTTCATGACCTTCTCGGCCGTCTCGATCGCCCTGTCGGAGTCATAAGGTATGTTGAGCCTTATCAGCATATCGGAGAAGCCCATGATCCCCAACCCAATCTTGCGGTTCCCCAGGGTCCTCTCCTCGATCAGGTCTATGGGATACTTATTGGCGTCGATCACGTTGTCCAGCCCATGAACAGCGATCCTGACCGTCTCCGCCAGGCGGTCCCAGTCGACAGTGCCGTTCTTCACCATCCGAGCCACGTTTATCGAGCCGAGGTTGCAGCTCTCGTAAGGAAGCAGCGGTTGTTCCCCGCAGTTGTGGGCGTACAGCCCGTTGCCGTCGAAGGCGTTGACGCCGGGGACCTTCACATCGTAGACGTCTTCCAGTCCATCCGGCTCCACGCGCTCCACAGTCGCCATGAATCGCTCCCGGTTAAGCCGGCGCCTGTATGACTTAAGGGCCGAAGCAAGGCGGCCCGCCTTTTCTTCGTCCTCGAAACCCACACGCTCGGCGAACTGGATCAGGTTATTGCCGCTGATCACCAGTTCATGTTGCGCCCTGATTGGGTACCGCCGAAGGCCGCCCCCGCCGTCGGGCAAGTCCTTCAACCCAGATGGGCGCCTCTTTTCGTAGATGGCGCTCGCGATGCCTAGACGCAGGAGCATGCGCTGGGCTGCTTGCAGCAGGTGAAGATCGCTCTGAGCCAGCCGCACACTCACACCCTTCTCCCGGCGCCCCTGGACAGAACCATCGCAATCGAACAAACCCCTGAGAAAGCCCGAACAGCCTGCGGATGAGGCCCGCTCGATGGCGGGCGTGATCGTCTTCCGGCCGGGGCTCATGCCCATGCGAGCAGCCAATTCGCGCAGGCTTGCCATCTTGAGCCGGTATTCGCCCCGGCTCTGGACGGCGGTCCACCCGCAGAAGTCCGCACTGCGCCGCATCGCCGGCGCGCAGGCCAACGCGGCCCGCATGATTCCCCTCCGGCCCACCCCCGGCCCCTCATCTTCATTCATGGCGCGTTCCTGGTCCCACACCGATAGCACGGCGGCATCACGTTTCAGCGTGCCATCGCCGACCAGAAGCCCTAATAAATATCCCTCACCCTCACTGAGATCTCCCGGCCAGCCGGCCAGAGTTCTGTGATTGTGCACCACTAGCCGGTCTCCCGGCTTGAGTTCCCCGACTGGCGTCCATTCCGAGGCAATGCGGTGCCGGTTGCATTCGACCGCCCGGAGGACCCTGTGATCTTGCGTCAGCCTCAAGTGGTAGCCTTCCCGCGTCTGCAGCCTGACGACCGGCTTAGTCCCCGTCCTGAAGAAGCCCTTCTCTCCAGCAGGCAGGCGCCGCCCGTTTACTACCGCTTCGAAATGCCGGCCGACGAGTTCGTGGACAGTGCGCGGTCCCTCGCTGGTCATGACCCAGGTGTCGCCCGTTACACATGGGTTCGTGCTCTCGATGTGGCCGATATGAGGCGTTGGATTATCCCTCTCCAGGCGATCCAGGAAAACGATACCCGGCTCGCCGTTTTTCCAGGCCATATCCACGATCTTGTCGAATATGTCCCTGGCGTTGAGGCGTCCCGCGGTCTTACCCGTTCGCGGATTGAGGAGGTCGAAATCGCCCCCCGTTTCCACGGCGTTCATGAACGCTTCGGTGATGCTCACCGATATATTGAAGTTGTTTATCTGGTCGTTCTCTCGCTTGCAGACGATGAACCGCTCTATGTCGGGATGATCCACGCGCAGGATGCCCATGTTCGCCCCACGCCTGGTCCCTCCCTGTTTCACCGCATCCGTGGCCGCGTTGAACACCTTCATGAAAGAGATCGGGCCGCTGGCGACCCCTCCCGTGCTCCTGACGACATCGTTCTGAGGCCTCAAGCGCGAAAAACTGAAACCGGTTCCCCCGCCCGACTTATGTATAATCGCGGTGTTCTTGAGCGTTTCAAATATGCTCTCCATCGAGTCGCCGATGGGCAACACGAAACAGGCCGAAAGCTGCTGCAATTCGCGGCCGGCGTTCATGAGGGTCGGCGAATTGAACATGAAATCCAGGCGCACCAAGACGCCATGGAACTCAGCCTCCGTCTCGTCTATCGAAGACATCCTCTTGGACAATACCTCCAGGACGTCCGCGAACGACACCTTCATCTGACCATTCTGATTCAAGCGGCAGAACGCCCTGTACAGGGTCTGCGCGTCAAAGGGCGTGAACCGCGAAAAACCGGCGCCGCACGCGCCCACGTCCGCAGTGGATTTGACAGTCTGTTTGCCCTCACGATCGAATACCTCTTCGAAGTAGAGTGCATCCATCAGGGCGATGTTCCGGGCCACCCTCTGGAACAGGTCCTCCGGGCTCTCGACTGGATTGCCTTGCTCGTCCCTGGCAAGATACCTTTTCTTGAGAACGATTAGCGCATTCTCCGACAGTGCCGGGCCGCCCACAATCAAACCTCCTTCAACGTGGCGAGCGGAATTCACGCCCGTTGCCACGCTTCGCACAATGGTGTCTCACCCTTCCCGACCACGGGACGCGAGCAACCCCTCGAGCTCTTCCAGGAATGTTCCCACGTCCTTGAACTGCCGGTAAACTGACGCAAATCGAACGTACGCGACTTCGTCAATCTCTTTGAGCCTGTCCATGACCCGCTCGCCTATCTCTTCGCTGGAGATCTCGCCTCTCAGCGAGGCGCGCAGGTCGCGTTCGATCTCGGAAACCGCCTGTTCCAGGACGTTGAGGGGTATAGGGCGCTTCTCACAGGCTTTGATCATCCCGGCCAGGATCTTTGCCCTGTCGAATGCCTCCCGCCTGCCATCCTTCTTCACCACGAGGACTGGTTGCTCTTCCAGGCGTTCGTAAGTGGTGAAACGCTTCTGGCACTCGGGGCACTCTCTCCTGCGCCTGACAGCGCTGCCGCCCTCAGTCGGGCGAGAGTCGAGGACATTCGTGTCGGTCCTGTCGCAATAAGGGCACTTCACAAAACTCGCACCCTTTCCGGAATGATCGAGGCCAAACTGGTGTTTTCCCGCAAGGTGTTGGGGGCGATTTCAATTATACACCCCCACATATAGGTGTTCCACCCGGGAAATCCGCCAATTAGGCTCCTGTGGTTGGGGGGATCCAGGCTAATCCCTCTGGATCGTGGACAGTCTGGTGCTTTTCACGGATCTTATTATTGTCACCCTATGCTCGTTTCCCGCGGGTGGAAAAACCGTACACGCCGATATCCCGCCCGAGCTCGTAGTAGTGATTCTGGGCGTAAGCGATGAGGTTGACCCTGGAGAAATCCACCTTGCCATCGACTATCAGGTCCGAGTCGGCATTCACAGCCACGATCTCGGCGACGAAAAGATGGTGAGTGCCGGCCTTGACCGTGTTTCTCACCACACACTCGATGTTCACGGGACACTCCACGATCGAAGGGGCCTTCACCTTCTGCGACGGCCCCGCGGTAAAGCCGCAGTCGGAGAACTTGTCGCTTTGCCTGCCCGACACCTGGCCGCAGTAGTCGACCTCCTTCAGATGTGAGACCCGCGGTATATTGATCGTGAAATCACCTGCCGCGGATATCAGGTCGTGAGAGTATCTGGACGGCCTCACCGCGATGCACGTCATTGGGGGTTCCGCGGAACAGTTCGTCGCCCACGCAATCGTGATGATATTCCTGGGCCCGTCCATGCTCCCCGAGGTTACGAGCACGACAGGAGCCGGGGCGACCGACGGCGATGTTCTAACGATGGATTTCGACATTCCACCGATCCCCTCCCCTCTTAGGCCGGCACCGCCTCATTCCGAATCTTCCGGGGTCTCCGGGGCCCGCTCGACCGGCATGGCGGTCTGGTTAACGAGACCCAGCAGGCGGGCAACCTCCGCGCCTCTACCGTAGCTGCTGCACTCGCGCAATTTCGCCACTGCGGCCTCTGTGATAGCCTCCACCATTCCCTCGAAGACGCGCAGTCCGCAGGCGGACTTGACCCCCTTCCTGATGGCGTCGACATTATCTCGAACGTGGTCGGCCAGGTGATTCGCCCCAACAACGAGGAACCTGGTGGCCACGTTGTTTTTCCCCACGAGCCCCAACGCCAGGTTGGCGGCGCCCGTCCCCCCGTGCTGCGCGAACGGGACATACCTACCGGTGGTTCGCATTACCTCCCTGTGCACGGCGATAAGCCTGTCGACGTCGGGCTCGTGCGTCTCTCCGAGTTTCGCGGCGTGTTCCATTCCGATCGGATATGCGATCGCGTCCGCCCCCGTGTATCCGATGAACGTCGCAACCGCCCCGGCGAATTCACGCAACGGCTCTCCTGTGAGCCGCGCGTATGGGATTTCATCGCCGCTGGATCCGGTAGCCCCGAATTCAGCCTCCAGGATGATGTCGCGGTTGCCGAGGTCGTGCCTGACCGAATCCACCACGTCGCGAGTGACGGCGAAATCGAGAACCGGGGGGAGTTTCTCCGTGTCTATCATCCCCCAGGCGGGCGAAGCGGCTCGAACCGCTCCCAGGAACGACCTCTTGAACGACGCGTACCTGGGTGAGGTCATGTAGCGCACGTATTCATCCACTGAGTCCCTCGTAACCGCGCAACCCGCCACGCCCCGGGCGGCCTCCACCGCGTCATCGATCCTTGCCACGGCCACGCGCCGGTCGAGCCCGTTCACAGCGGCGCCGTCCCCAGCCGGGGGCGGGAAGGACGGGACCTTGAAGTGATCGAGGGTCATCCCCACGTGCCCGGCTCCGTGTTGTGTCGCCAGACTGTCGATGACTGCCCTTGAGAAAGCAGCGGCGGCCACGACATCCCCCTGCCCGAGGGATTTCAGCGCGGAGATACTGAGTTGGATCAGGATGGGTGACCCGTCGCCCATCGAAGCGGCCCTCACATAAGCCATGCACATGACATCAAGCGGCGGGAACGCGTTGGCCGCGAGGATCGTGACTCGATCCTTCTCCGGCTTCAACTCCCCGGAATCGTCGAACGGAGAGAAGTGCCCGATAATCGTTCTCATCTGGTCACCGGACAGAATACCCATGTTTATCTGGCCCCCTACGCCCCCGTCATATTACGGGTCATTTCGATCTTCTTGCATCGGCTGGGCGATTCCTTCCAGCCCCATATCACGTACTCGATCGACGCCGACTGGACAAGGTCGATATGTATACTTCCCGCCGGCTCGTCAGCCAAGTCGGGTCTCCGGGGGCGCGAACGGATTCGCGATGATGGATTCACGATGATCAAGTTAGACATTGCGCCGCTGTTCGGCGCGACAACGATGCGACGCGGGATGATTCAGTTCAAAGACCCAGGGCGCGCTCCACCTCGACGGCGGACGGGCCGCACTCGAGGGGAGCGGGCAGATTCCTGAGCGCCGCGTCAGGGTCCTTAAGCCCGTTGCCCGTCAATACGCATACCGCAATCGAATTTGGCTTGAAATAGCCGCTTTGAGCCAATTTGATTAACCCGGCTATCGACGCGCATGACGCCGGCTCGGCGAATATCCCCTCGGTCGACGCCAGAAGGCGTTGGGCAGCGACTATTTCGTCGTCCGACACGGTGCCTATCATCCCGCCGGACTCGTCTCGCGCGGCGACCGCCTTATCCCAGCTCGCCGGGTTCCCGATCCTTATGGCGGTGGCGATCGTCCGGGGATTCTCCACGGGGCGCCCCAGAACGATGGGCGCGGCCCCTTCGGCCTGGAAACCGACCATCGCGGGGACCTTCGAGGACCGTCCCGCCGTCCTGTACTCCTTGAAACCCTTCCAGTACGCGGTTATATTGCCCGCGTTGCCCACGGGGAGCACTAGATAGTCCGGCGCTTCGCCCAGAGCGTCGCACACCTCGAACGACGCCGTCTTCTGGCCCTCGAGCCGGTCCGGGTTCACCGAGTTGACGAGGCACACGGGGTGCTCTTCGGCTATCGCCCTTACGGCGGTCAATGCCTGGTCGAAGTTCCCGTCGATACACACTACCCTAGCCCCGTACATGAGCGCCTGCGCGAGCTTCCCCATGGCGATGTTACCCCTGGGAACGAGCACGTAGCAGTCCAACCCGGAGTGCGCTGCGTATGCCGCCGCGGAGGCTGAAGTGTTGCCGGTGGACGCGCAGATTACGGCCTTCGCCCCTCGTTCGATCGCCTTCGCCACCGCGAACACCATGCCGCGGTCCTTGAAAGACCCCGTCGGGTTCATCCCCTCGAACTTAGCGTACAGCCTGACGATACCGGGGGCGCGTTCCCCTCCGAGCGAGGCGGCGATTCGGTCGAGACCGAGCAGCGGAGTACCCCCTTCGAACAGGGTAATCTCGGGCGTTTTGCCGGTAACCGGCAAGAATTCCGCGTATTCCGCTATAACGCCCTTCCAAGAGCGCTTCATGCAGATCACCTTCATCCTGATAGGGAGTAACCCGTCACTCACAGCCCAGTCGCGCCGCGAATTGCGGATCGACAGGCCTACCTTCACCGGAGACCCGCGCATCTCCTGTTAAATCCGTCCCGGGGTAGCAATAATAGATACTGCACTGACGAGAGGAGGTCATACATGGCTGTTGTAGAGGTTAGAGTGGTGCCCGTGGGCACCGACAGCGCCAGTGTATCCAGTTACGTCGCCGCGTCCTACAAGATCGTCGAGGAAGAGGGGCTGAAACACCAGCTTACGCCCACATCGACGATAATCGAGGGGGATCTCAACGAGGTATTGAACGTGGTCAGGAGGATGCACCGTACGCCATTCAGTAAGGGCGCCGATAGGGTTGTCACAAGCATTTTCATCGACGAGCGAAAAGATAAGCCCACGGAAATGGATGATATAGTGGACACCGTCATAGACGAGGTCTGACGGGCGCGGGGTGACCGGCGCGGGCCGACGGGCCCGGTCTGACGGGCGCGGTTCGCGCCGAATATGCGACCCGTTATCTCCGGCGCCCTTCCAATGTGGGCCCCTTCATTGCTAAAATGGTTTCGAGACCATTAACTTGACGCCGAGGAGGGGCCGGTTTGAACGCGGAGGAACGAAGACAGGCCGTCCGGTCTATGCTGTTGAAATCCGGCAAGCCGGTGACGGGAGCGGATCTTGCCGCCGGCCTGGGCGTCTCACGCCAGGTCATAGTGCAGGACATCGCGATTCTAAGAGCGAGGGGCGAGCCGGTGATTGCCACTCCGCAGGGATATGCCGGGAGGAGGAGCGCGCTCGAGCCTGGTGAAACCAGGGTGATGGCGTGCAAGCACGACGTGAAGCGCGTGCGGGACGAGCTCATGGTCATGGTCAACGCGGGTGGGGAGGTACTTGACGTGATCGTCGAGCACCCGCTGTACGGTGAGATGTCGGGCAACCTCATGCTCCGCAGTCCCGCGGACGTGGACAGGTTCATGGCGAGGCTGCAGAGCACGAAGGCCAGTCTGCTCTCATCCCTTACGGGTGGCGTCCACTTGCACACCATCCGCGCGGCGAGTCCCGCGGTGTTCTCGGAAATAGCCTCCGGCCTCAAGGCGAAGGGATTCCTGCTGGACTGACACCGCGCCCGGAGTCGTTGTTACGTGTACAGGTGGCGCGCTGACTGTGTCATTCCAGCACCGTAATGCGCGTAACGACGTTTCCGGCCAACTTCAGGTTCACTACGTCGTTTTCCTTAAGATCGCTCCATTCCAGCGAAGCGGAACCCTTCTTTATCGGAACGTTATCCATGACCCTGTATGTGACTACGTTGCCCTTATCGTTGCGGATCCTGATAGAATAACCCTCCAGCAGATCGGCCAGCGCGGAGACTATAGAACCCTGCACCTCGAGGGAAACCCTCTTCTCTATCACCACCCGGGTCACCCTGGAGCCGTATACGACCAGGGAAACCGAGTCGTCACCAAGAATCTCCGCCGGCTTCAGGGGTAGGCCCTCGTACTCCACCTTCACGTCGGCCGCCAATGCATAGTTTTGCGCGGATCCAGTTGCGGGCTTGACCCATATCTTGGGGGCGGCGCCGGCGCTCACCCGCGTGACCCGGCCGACCACCTCGCGCGGAACGCGATCCTCAACATCCACGCCGGCAGCCAGCCCGTTCTTGACCTTCACCTGAACACGGTCTCCCGGCTGAACAATAGTCAGATCGGCCGGTTGCTTGGCGTACGTTATCCTGGCGCCATCCGCGAGAGTCAGGGTAATGGGGCTCTCTCCCTGCGGCCTCACCGTCAAGCGATGCCGCTTCGCCTCCGCCTCCTCCACGACGCCCTCTATTGCGGACAACGAGTCCTCCACTTCCAGAGACGTCGCCACGCCGTCAATGAGGCTCATCCTCACACGGTCGCCCGCGCCAATATCCCTGATCTCCACCGCCTTCCCTTTTCTCCAGACCCTGGCCGTAGGGAGCATCCACGCGTATAGGGAACTGCCGCTGTATAGCCGGACCTTGATGCGCGGCGGCGCCGAGTCGGCCTCCACGGTTTCCACCCATCCCCCCGCCTCATCGGTGACCCGCACGGTCAACGTCCTGACCATCCAGCCGGCGGTGGATGACGTCTTTTCGAGTTCCAGGAGGATCAGGTCATTGACGTGGACGTCGTGCAATTCGATCACCCGGCCGCCACATTTTGCCACACAATAAGGGGACAGTGCGAACGATCTGTCCTCCATCTGGGCGTCCCTGACGCGAATAGTCGATTCGGAGCCCAATTCTATCTCGCGGACGACGCCCTCGATCTCCATCATCCCTTCCTTCGGAATCACGGTTATGCGCGTAACCTCGTCTCCGGTCACCCTGATATTCACTCGGTCGCCGTACCTTACCTCAACCAGATTGGATGCCCGATCGCTCCGAGTAACCCGGCACTCCGTTCCGATCTCGAATTCGCGCCTCGCGCCCGTATCGTCGGCGAGGGATATGACGCCCCGCCGTCCGAGCGATATCGACTTCACCACGCCCTCGAGCTCGAGCGTCTCCTCCTGTTTCTCTGCTTCAATGGAGGTTATCATGAAATCCGCGAGCTTGAGCTTGACCCTGTCGCCCGGATCCAGATCCGCGATCTCCGCGGTCTTGCCGTCTCGTTTCACCTTACAGGAGTCGGCTATTCCATAGGCCTGCGTCAGGCCCGTCGAGTCCCTGAACACCACCAGCGGGGGTCCCGACGGCCTGGCTTCTATGATCGTGCCTTCTTTCTGCGACTTCCCCGTCTCGGGCCAGTTAACCCGCTGTTTGCTGTCGGCATCGACGAGCACGGCGAAGCCTTGCGCATTCCATACGATCGACGCGACGTGATCCTTTTTGAGCGAAGACAGGGGGATCTCCTTGTCATCCAGGATGATAGTGGCGTCTTTGGCGACTTGCACGGTCGCATCGCCCGAATGGAGATCGCCTCGGTCCCAGTATCCGAGTTCCGCGACCCGTTTCCACCATTCGCGGTCGAATACCCTCATGGATATGCTCGCCTTCTTGGAATCCACCGCCATCACGCGACCGCGAATCTCCAGGCCCTGAGCCGGCCCGACGATCTCGCTCGCCCTGTCGAGGACCGTGGCGAATTCCGCGCGGCTGATGTTCTTTAGCGGCTCAAACATGCCCTGATAACCTATCATTATGCATCGCCTGTTGACGACGGCGACGTATCCGGTCTTTTCCGGGGGAACGTCATTCGAGTCCAGGAACGGGAGTATCCCCGACATTTCCTCCTGCGCCTGATCCTCCAGCCCAAGGGCTCTGACCAGTAATTCGGCGATCCAGGCGCGGGTCGCTGGAATGCCCGGTCGCAGGGGTTCGTCCACATTGATCGCGCCGAGGTAGGTGGCGCGATTCACGGCTTCCGCCGCCCACGGGTAGCCCCTGAGGATCTCGTCGCCGTCGGGCAGCGCCGCTAAGGCTTCGCCCGCGGGTGCCTCGTCCCCGTCATCCTCGATGAGCCTCATGACAGCCACCACTACTTCGACCCTTCTCACACCATCGTTCGGCCGGAAGCGTCCATCGGGGTAACCCGCCAGTAGTCCCCTGGCGCTGGTCCTCGCGAGATGATGAATAGCCCACGGAGCCTCCGCCTCATCCTTGAAGAAGCGGAATGAGTCCCCCAGCGATGGCTCGGCGGCCGCCGACGGGGAAACGAACATGCCGACGGCCTGGGCGATCGCAACCAGCACGAACATCACCAGTGCGAGCGCAACCATCTCATACACTGTCGATGTGGAATCTACTGCCGGTCTCTTCGTCACAGCATCCAGGATAATCACCTTCCCACATTACGTATCGCACTGCAGGAGATGATTACTTAGTCAGGAACCGGCCGATTGCAATGCGATTACCAGGAGAAACCCGCTCTCGACGGTCGCCGCCGCTCTGGCGGCCGTGGTCTGATTGCTGATCCCCCTGGATTCGCCCAACCCGAGCGATTCCTTCCTCAACGGGTATTTCATCCCGGATACTGTGATCCCCTCCGCCCTGCCCGAGATGGGCAGGAGGCTCACGATAAGTCCCACCGGCCCTTCGATGTCGACGCGGGCGGGCCCCTTCACGAGGACGGCCTCGAATCCGGCGTCGACGAAACGCACCCTCGCGCCCGCCTCGACGTACCGGCAAGCCGCCCATATCCCGCCGAGGACGTGATCGAGGCGCCCGGAAACGTGACATACTACGGTAATCTCCTGGAATCCGGCCCGGAGCGCCCATTCCATGGCCAGGTGAACGTCCGTTTCATCCTTCTCCGCGGGATACACTTCGAACCGACAGCCCGACTCCCGAAGCGCCATCTGGTCGGCCTCGCCGAGGGAATCCATGTCGCCGACGACCACATCCGGTCTCCATCCCATGCTTGACGCGAGACTCGCGCCCCCATCAGCGGCCACAACGTACCATGGGCCATCGCCGGCGCGTTGGCGAATCGCGCGCATCACATCGTCCCCCGCCGGGACAGGGCGGCTGGTCACCAGCAGGCACTTCGGGCCGGACCCGCTATTCCGCGGCTTTACCTTGTAGCGCCCTACTCTGTGGACGCCCCCATTGGAGCACGCGTCCAACCGAGAGGAAATGGACAACCAAGGCACTCAGCACTACCTCCGGAACGAGATATGAACCGTTGTAAACGATGGAATAGACCAGTGGCGCGCTCCCCTCAGGGGCATTGCTCGCGAAAAACACCAATCCCGACACGACGTGCGCCGCGAACCGACCGCCGATTCCCATTGCCGCCCCCAACGCCGGGAGTCGGCTGGAGAAGCCCGCCAGCCCCAGTAGGCCGAACGCCACTGGATAATCGAGAATCGCCTGCACGGGGTGGACGATGTAGGGCTCGATTATGCATTGCAGCAACCCGTAAGCCACGCCGGACATGATCCCTACCCTGGGTCCCCACCTCAACGCCATGATAATCACAGGTATCATGCTTCCAGCGGTCACGGACCCGCCCTGCGGCGCATGGTACACCTTGATCATGCTAAGTGCCAGGGCAAGGGCGATGAATGTCCCCGATTCAACGAGTATCCTGGTCGTGTTCCTTTTCATGGATCTATCCCCCTCAGCAAGGGAGCCCCGGGAAAACAGAAGCGACGCAGGAATGCGCCGCTCGCGATAGCTCGTCACTATCTTCCCTACGCGGGCATTACCCCAACAGGTTCGTCGGGTCAAGGCTGCACAGCCTTATCTCAGCCCCTCACAGGAGCTCCCCGTTTGACACGATCATACTACTTCCGGGCGAACCGCACAAGGATTTCCACCCCGCGCAACACGCACATGTACGGCGGGACCCGGAAATGGTAATATGGATACGAGCTCTACTTCTACGAAAACGGGGTGATCAGGGTGAAAGACCCCGGCGCTTCCCGGGAGACAGCCGAAGTATATCTGCCCCAGAACCTGCGCCTCACTTATGAGGACTACTGCAGGATGCCGTCCGGGCACCGCTACGAACTCGTGGAGGGGGATATAAGAATGACTCCTTCGCCCAGCGTTTTCCACCAGAAGGTATCGGGAAGACTAGAAAAGGCGTTGCGGGATTGGGTGGAAAGCCGCAACCTCGGAGAGGTATACGACTCACCGATCGATGTCGTGCTGAGCGAACACAATGTCGTTCAACCTGATATCCTGTACATATCGAGCCAGCGCCTTGGCATCATCAAGGAGGCCTACATCAGGGCGATCCCCGACCTGGTGATCGAAATCCTGTCGCCCTCCACCGCCGAATGGGATCGGGGGACCAAGCGGCGCCTGTATGTGCGCTACGGCGTCTCCGAGCTCTGGCTGGTGGACCCCGAGAGTCACAGCATAGAGGTAGCCGCGTACCGCGGAAGCGAGATGATCGACTCTCATGTATTCCAATGCGGCTCCACGTTGAACAGCACGATCCTGCCCGGACTGACAATGGACGTAGATTCACTCTTTCGCCCCTAATTCTTGAACGCGCACATTCTCCGCTCTCTTCCGGACGCTGCTGCATTGAGGTATTGCTGTCTTTACACTTGACAAGACACCCGGTGCGCCATTACTATGAAGGCGCACAAGCCGAGTCCGGGGGAGTTGAGACTGTGAAGACCAAAGAACTAGTTGCATCGTCCCTGCTTGCAGCGTTGTCCATCGCCATACCCCTCGCGTTTGGGGGACTGCTGACGGTGGCCATCCCTCCTTTCACCGCGACCGTAGCGTCGCATGTGCCATTGTTCCTGTCCATGCTCATCAGCCCGGTAGGAGCCATCATGGTGGGGGCCGTTTCAGCCATTGGATTCCTGATCAAACTCGGCCCAGTGATAGCGGCGAGGGCAGCGATGCACGCCATCGTAGGCGGCGTTGGGGCCTACCTGGTGCGTCGGGGTACGCCGTTTCGCACAGCACTGCTCGCCGTACTGCCCATACACGCGATCTCGGAGGGGCTCGTAGTCCTGTTCTTCGGCTGGACCCTGCAGAAAGCGGGGGTTGTGGTGGCGCTCGGAACAGCCATTCATCACCTCGTGGACATGGCGATCGCGATATCGCTCGCGGGGCTCCTCGCGAGAATAGGCCTTGCATTCTGGAGGAATTAGAGTATAAGGATTCCACCGGTGGGATACCTTATACCTGGAAACTATGGTTTTCCTCGGGCTGCCGTATCACCTCCGGTACGTCCCAGGCCCGCGGGAGAAGATGGCCGTCATTCGGACGGCCACCTTCTTATCGCCTCGAGTCGCCGTTATAAACTGGCGCGGGCGTCGTTCACGCGCTGAGTTCGACGATCTTCCTCTTCATCAGCGCCCTATCGTACAGGTCCATGTACTCGGCGGCCGACCTACTCCAGGAGAAATCCAAATCCATGGCGGATTGCACGAGGCGGCGCCATTTCTGTTTGTCGCTATATGCTCCGATCGCCCGCTCGATGGCGCGAAGCAATGCCCGGGGAGAATACTCCCTGAACGAAAATCCGTTGCCCATCCCAGTATCAGGCTCGTAGTCGAAAATGGTATCCTCCAGGCCGCCGACGGATCTGACCACTGGTATGGTCCCATAGCGCAGGCTTATGATCTGGCCCAGGCCGCAAGGTTCGAACCTGGAAGGCATGAGGAACATGTCGGACCCCGCGTATATCCGCTGCGCCAGAATGCCGTTGAAACCGATGAACGCCGCCATCTTCGCGGGAAATTTGTCTGCCGCGACCTTGAATGTGCGCTCGTAGTCTGGCGAGCCAGTTCCCAGCAATATGAACTGCAGGTCCATCTCCATCATGCGTTCGATGGCCGCGAGCACAATGTCCAGCCCTTTCTGATCAACGAGACGGGATACCAAGCCTATCAACGGAACGTCCCGTACCGGAAGGCCCATCTCTTTTTGCAGGGCGAACTTGTTCTCTTTCTTGTCGTCCACGGTCGACGAATCGTAATTCTTGTATATCCTGGGGTCGGTTTTAGGGTTGAACTCATGGTAGTTGATGCCGTTGACGATGCCATGCAGATCGTCGCCGCGCATTCGGAGAAGCCCCTCCATTCTTTCGCCGAACTCCGGCGTCTGTATCTCCTGCGCGTACTTCTTGGATACGGTGTTTATCACATCAGAATAGAGTATCCCCGCTTTCATGTAGCTCGCAGAGCCATAGAACTCAAGGCCCGAGGGGTGGAATAGGTGTTCGCCCACTCCTAGAATCCGCAATACATCCGGATGGAAGTTGCCCTGATAAGCAAGGTTGTGGATCGTGAACACCGTGCATGTCCTCATGTAGAATGGGTCCTCGCTGTACGATTCCCTGAGGAGCAGCGGGACGGGGCCCGTCTCCCAATCATTACAGTGGATTATGTCTGGCTGGAAGCCTATCTTCGGCAACATCGCCAATATCGCCCTGCTGAAGAAGGCAAATCTCTCCGCATCGTCACCGTACCCGTATATGCCGTCCCTGTCGAAGTACTGGTAGTTTTCGATGAGATAGACGGGCACCTTTTTTATCGTCCCATCTACTTTGGCTTCTATCGAGGTCGTCTTCAGCACGGCGGTCTCTTTTCGCCCGCCGATCTCGACCGGGAAGTCCGCCAGCGTGGCTTCCGCCGCCACCGATTTGTACCTGGGCATGACCACCCGGACGTCGTTCCCCAGCGCCGTCAGGGCTTTGGGGAGTGAACCCGCTACGTCGGCCAGTCCTCCCACCTTGGCGAACGGTGCGACCTCTGACGACGCGAGTAAGATTCGCAGATTACGATCGAGTATCACGCGGCCTATCCCCCTTGTGCCTGCCCGGCGGCTGGGCCGGAGGCCGCTCTCAGGAACCGAGCGGCCATCTCGGGCGGCGTCGGGTTTATGAAATACCCGGTGCCGAATTCGAACCCGGCGGCTATCGTCAACCTGGGCAGAATCTCTATATGCCAGTGAAAACCGTCCCGAGGCGCCCCGAACGGGGCCGTGTGAAGGACGAGGTTATACGGGACGTCCTCAAACGCCGATTCGAGCCTCCCCACCGTATCCCTCAGCACCGGCGCCAGTTTCCTCAAATCATTCTCCGAAGCGTCCTCAAAGTGCCCGCTGTGCTCGATGGGAACTATCCACGTTTCGTACGGAAACCGCGAGGCGAACGGGCAGTATACCAAGTACCCCTCCGGCTTCTCTATCACCCTCTCCTCGCGCCCGCTCTCAAACTTCACGATCTCGCAGAGCCTGCATGAGCGGCCGTCACGGTTACTCATCCCCTCCATCTCGTCCCTCAGGACATCTGGCACCAACGGCACCGCGATCATCTGGAAGTGCGTGTGTTCCAGCGACGCCCCCGCCGCTGGCCCCGCGTTCTTGAATACCTGCACGTACTCGGTGCGGCCCTTGTCGCGGTAGTCTATGAGCCGTTCCTTCACCGCCCGGAGGATCATCTCCACCTGCCGCACATCGTGCGTTCCGAGGGTCGAGTCGTGTTCCGGCGACTCGATCAGCACCTCGTGCCCGCCGCTCGCGCTCATCTCTTGATATGGTCCGAAGCGCCGCGGTGCCTCTCTCTCCAGTTCCGGAGAGAGAGCCGGAAACTTGTTCGGCACCACTCTGACGCTCCAGCCGGGGGCATCCGGGTCGGAACCATCCCTGTAAGCCAGCACCTCCGGAGGGGTCATGCCCTCGCTACCGTAACAGAATGGACACGTGCCGCTTCTCCCCGACGACGAGGGTCGCGCGAAGTCGCTGGGTCTTTTCCCCCTCTCGGTCGCAATCACGACCCACGATTCGGTCAGCGGGTCCTTGCGGAGTTCAGGCATTCATTTTCCCCCTATGCGTTTCGGATTAATCCATCCTTGCGACTATTCTCGAGGATCTCACCCCCATCGTCGGGAATGTCGATCTCAGGGACCTCTATCTCGGGGAGTTCCTCGTCTTCCGGGCCTTCAGGCCCCTCCGGGAACTCAGCATCATCCGGATTGTCTATGTCCACCAGAGTCCTCGCGTTCTTCGGCGGGAAATCATTGTTGCTGCGCAAGGCGCACATTCCTCCTTTTAGGAACCCCGCGCTACATTGCAACCGGTCGACTTATGCCGGTTCGCTGATGCCGGTTCACTACTATCGGTTCGCTGACGGCTCACTGGGTGATAGTATGTCCTGAAGTGGCACAGGGCAGCGCTTGCTCTAACACCTTCTTATCGCGGCATACCCGAACACGGCCGCCAGCAATATCAACACCCCGGAAATGGAGAACCACGCCGCCACACCCACGATTGCGGCGGCGGGACCCGCCAAAAACAGGCCGGCTGGCGTGGCGAGCGACATCATGCCAGTGAGCAGCGCAAAGACGCGCCCCAGAGACGCCGGCGGAACTGACGATTGAATGTATGCGATGTATGGGACCGTGAAAAAATTCCCGGTCAGTCCCATGAAAACGCACAATATCGCGAACGCGACGAAGCCGGATGGGGGAAGGGTGCCCGCAACAGCCAGCGCGAGCCCAAGGGCGCCGAGGGCGAGGCTGATCATCAAGAGCTTATCCTTGAGCCCGCCCCATACACCCGCGAATGGACCGACTATCGCCTGGGGCAGGAAACCAGCCATGGTCGCCATGGCCAGGACAACAGGTGAACCAGTCCTCACCGTGAGCCACCAGATAATCGCAAACTGGGCCGCGGAGCTGCCTATAATCGAGAAGGCTTGCCCCGCCCAGATGATGAAGAAAGTTCTCTTCCAGCAGTTTTCCTTGTCGCTCATATATCTCCCTCGATTCACCGGCTTAGCCGGATGGTAAAAAACAAAGGCCCAGGAAGTGATCCAGCCGCAGGCTGAGCCATCATCACTTGCGGAACCTCTGCGCACCCCCCTTCCACAGTCATATCGTTGTGCGCCCCGCGATCGGCAGGGAAGAGGGATACCGATACCTCCGTTGAATGCCAATATTGAGACACAACAACTAGTGTAACCCTCGTGGGGGAAAGGAGTGTCCCGAGTGCCGTACTTCGATCTTGGCGGGGCCCGTCTCTACTATGAGGAGCAGGGGCAAGGTCGGCCGGTACTGTTCATTCACGGGGTGTGGATGAGCAGCCGCTTCTTCCGGAAGCAGATGCCCTACTTCGGCGAGCGACATCATGCCATTGCACTGGATCTCCGCAGCCACGGCCGGTCTTCGCATACCGAGATAGGGAACACAGTCGCCGCTTACGCGCAGGATCTTCGGGCCTTCATCCAGGGCAAGGATCTGACTGACGTGATCATGGTCGGATGGTCAATGGGGGCTTTCGTAATCTGGGACTACCTGAGGCAGTTCGGCCCGGCGAACGTAAAGGGGATCGTCGTGGTCGACGAGTCGGCGTCGGATTTCAAATGGCCCGATTGGCCCATCGGCTCATTCGATATCCAGGGGCTGCACCAGGCTATGACAGCAGTGCAGACGGACAGGGGCGCCTTCGCGAGCGAATTCATCCCGCTAATGTTCAAAGACCCTCCTGCGCGGGAGGATTTCAAGTGGATGTTCGATGAGGTTACGAGGCTTCCCGAATCGATTGCCGCGGCGATCCTGTTCGATCAGACCCTACAGGACTACCGCCCCGTCCTCCCGGAGATCTCGGTGCCTACGCTGCTGTGCTTCGGCCGAGACGAAAAGCTCGTTCCAATAGCGGGAGGGGAACACCTTCAAAAGAGCATTCCGGGCTCTCGCCTCATAGTGTTCGAAAACAGCGGTCATTGCTCATTCCTTGAAGAACCCGAGAGATTCAACGGGGAAGTGGACTCGTTCATACGATCAATCTAATGATCTGCCATGGTGCATTACTCGGACACTATGATTATCCGGGCATTGCATCGAGGTCAAAATCGTCCGTCGAACGCTCACCCCGATCGCACAACCCCGATCAGATCAGGATGAAAGACCGTTTGAGTCTTTCGTTGCAGTGACGAAGGGCCCGGTTTCTCTCTTGGGGCACATGTGCCGCTCATTCATAAGCCTCTTGAACTTGTTTTCGGAGAGGATCTCGTTTGTCACAAAACCACCATTGAGGAAAAAACTGTACGTCGTAAATGGGGTGGGGGCGTTCTGGGCCTGTTCGGCCGTTTCAAACTTCACGAGCTTGACCGTCGTCCCTCTCTGTTCAGCAATCTCTTTGATGATTGGCGCACACTTGTCCGTGTGTGGGCACTGATTGGAATAGTACAACACCATGCTATTCTCAGTCATCTTCCCTTTTATGAACCTCAACCCTGACAGAGCCAGATGAAAACCGGGGGCATAGGAGAACCCCTATGCCTTTTTCCACCGCTTCAATTTTGGAAAACACTCATGCATAATCTTTCTCGCCTCAGCCTCGGTCATCCGAGGATTCGCGGCAACCATGTGCGGGACACAAACATCGATCATTTCATCCATCGTCACGTTGGAGGTGAACTTGCCATTCTGGAAGCAATACTGGCAGTAATCGCCGCTCTTACTACCGTCCGCATTGGTGCCGTACAATTCATTGGTGTCGCCCATCGGCATACCACAGGACTGGCAATACTTCCCGTCCATTGACAATTCCCCCTTTGATGAATCCCTCTCTTCTCTTCTGTCACAATACCTATTATAGACGGAATAGCCCGACAATTATATGGCTTAGCACATGCTTCTTGGTGGCTACTGCCTACCAGATGATGCCCTCTGGTACATCACAAGCATACCGAACGAACAAACGCACATCATTGTCAGAAAGCCTGCTCTTAAGGTATGATTCGCGATCATTGACTTGTTTCAGATCTGCGTACATCATACGATAATCAGCACCCGAGATTTTGCTCACAGAATCATATCCTGCCGCTATGAGTAGTCTTACGAAAGTAGGAGTGCTCCACATTATCCTGGATACGTCCGTGAGTTTTGCAAGCTCGATTACGTCTTCCATTGAAATACCAAGATAATGGGCCAATTCCATTCGATCCTTGGCCGTAAGGACCTTATCGAATAGGTGCAAAGTCGTATTGATTCTATTGAGTCTCAGTTTCCCCAGCACATCCCCTTTTAGATCTGGAATATCCTTGAAAGAAATGGGCTTGGGCTGATATCTATCCAACTCTCTCCGCATGAGCGTGAGATAGTCCTCGGCCAAGCCCGTTTTTTGAGAAGTTTCCTTGATTTTCTCTTTAGTTTTCAAGATTATTTGTAATTG